>JAZSGD010000255.1:0-7242 GCA_045532555.1 Eubacteriales bacterium
TCACAGAACGACATGGCTACGATCCGACTTTCCTTCCTTTACGAGCTGAGATATCTTGTTAAGTATCTGCTCGATCGTTGTTGAATAGGGGATCTGCAGGATATCGATACAGTTTTCACTCGGATCATAAGAATATCTGGATCTGATCTTAAAGGAGCCCTCTCCTGTTTCATAGATCGCGCGCATCTGCTCACGGTCGTAAATGATCTGACCGCCGCCTGGGAAGTCGGGCGCCTTTATGATATCCATTATCTTATCCACAGAAATATCAGGCTTTTTCAGAATAGCGATAGTACCGTCGCAGACCTCTGCAAGGTTAAAGGAGCAGATATCCGATGCCATACCGACCGCGATACCGCTGTTAGGCGTAACAAGAATGTTAGGGAATGTGGTAGGGAGAAGTCTAGGCTCCTTCATCGTACCGTCGTAGTTGTCGACCATATCCACCGCGTTCTTGTCGATACCCTCGAAAAGCTCCGCGCAGAATCCGTCAAGCTTCGCCTCGGTATAACGAGCCGCCGCAGGCTTCATGTCGGACGAATACTGCTTACCAAAGCTTCCCTTGGAGTCAACTAGAGGGTGAAGCAAGGTCTCGTTACCGCGCGTTAAACGAACCAAGGTTTCATAAATAGACTGGTCACCGTGAGGATGCAGCTTCATTACCGAGCCCACGACGTTCGTGCTCTTGGTTCTCGCACCCTTAAGAAGACCCATATTGTACATCGTGTAAAGGATCTTTCTGTGCGCGGGCTTAAAGCCGTCGATCTCAGGGATAGCACGGGAAACTATAACGCTCATGGTATAGGGCATATAGTTTTTCTCTATGGTTTCCGTAATAGGCTGTGGAACTATAGGGGCATAAACGATTTCCTGCGGTTCGTTCTGTTTCTTTTTCTTCGCCATTTTATATATCTGTACCTTTCAAAAAGTTTAATCTTCAATGTAAAGCACCGTGTGAGCCGCAGCGCGTATCATACGGTTGTAAAGTGCAAGTCCAAGACCTGACTTGTCGGGAATATGAGCATAAATTATATCGGGGGAGAGTTCATCGCACTCGCGCAAACGTGCAAACAACATTCTGGCATGAGTTTTGAGATCTCCACGCTTACCGATAGGCAAGAGCAGCTCGTCCGATAAAAGCTCTGCCTCCTCGTCGTAGCAAAGCACGGCACATCTGCACCGTTTTTGTTCTGTCTTGAGGAAGTTTATTATTGAATCCTCGTTTCCGTCAAGCAAAACGAATTTAGCCGACGGAGCGTAGTGACGGTACTTCATTCCGGGGGAGATGGGATGCTCGTTTTCACTCAGCGTCCCCTCAAGCGTCGGAGATACTGTCACGTCCTCGCAAACACAACAAAGAGCATCGTAGGTTATTGCGCCGGGGCGGAGAAGCACCAAGCCGTTATTCTCGGTGATAAGAACTATCGTTGATTCAAGACCTATCTCGCTCTCGCCGCCGTCAACTATCATATCAACTCTGCCGTCGAAATCCTCAATGACGTATTTGACCATCGTAGCAGACGGTCTGCCCGAAATATTCGCCGATGGCGCGGCAATAGGCACGCCTGCAGCACGAATAATCGCACTTGCAACGGGATTTGACGGACAACGGACGGCAACCGTATCAAGTCCTCCCGTAGTTTCTTTCGGCACAACGTCCTTTTTGGGAAGTATCACAGTGAGCGGACCGGGCATAAATGCCTTTGCGAGCTTATAGTAAAGCTCGTTTGTGAACGCGTATTTTTCCGCGTCGCGAGGGTCGCTTATGTGGATAATCAGGGGATTATCCGAGGGGCGACCCTTTGCCGCGTATATTTTTTGAGCCGACAGGGGATTGGTAGCGTCACCGCCAAGACCGTATACCGTCTCGGTCGGAATGACTACAAGTCCTCCGTCGCTTATCAGAGCCGCCGCACGCTCGACTTGCGCGCTCTGCTTTACGGGATCATCAATTTTCAGTATCACGGTTTCCATTTGTGCGGCTCCTTTCTTTGAATTAATCGTTGTTTTCCGCCTTAAGCTTTTCTGCTGTATCGGCGGCAATAAGCGAATCGATCATCTGACCGATATTACCGTTAACAAAGCTGTCAAGCGAATAGAGCGTGACACCTATGCGGTGATCGGTCACGCGATTTTGCGGATAGTTATAGGTTCGTATCTTTTCGCTTCGGTCACCCGTTCCAACTTGATTTTTTCTGTCGGAGGCGACCTTTTCAGATTGCTCTCTTTGCTTTATATCGTAAAGCTTTGCGCGGAGCATCTTGAGCGCCTTGTCCTTATTTTTAAACTGCGAGCGCTCCTCCTGACACTCGACCACGATACCCGTGGGCTTGTGTGTCAATCTGACAGCAGATTCGGTCTTGTTGATGTGCTGACCGCCCGCACCACTCGACTTGCAGGACTCATATATAAGATCAGAATCCTTGATCTCAACCTCAACGTCCTCGACCTCGGGAAGCACGGCAACCGTAGCCGTCGAGGTCTGTATGCGCCCCTGTGACTCGGTCTCGGGGACTCTCTGAACTCGATGAACGCCAGACTCAAACTTAAATCTCGAATATGCGCCGTCGCCCTCAACGGTGAAGCATATCTCCTTGTATCCACCAAGCTCGGTCTCATTGGCATTCGCTATTGAAACCTTAAATCCAACCGCAGCCGAGTACATCGAATACATACGGAAGAGAACTGCGGCAAAAAGTGCCGCCTCCTCGCCGCCCGCACCCGCCCTTATCTCAACGATGATATTCTTATCGTCATTAGGGTCGCGAGGTAAAAGAAGCACGGTCAGCTCCTCGGCAAGAGTTTCAACTCTTGCTTTAGCCGCCTTGAGCTCCTCCTGAGCCAATTCGCGCATATCTGCGTCGTCGGATTCTTCAATTATCTGTAACGCATCGCTGATATCGCTCTGCGCCCGCTTATATTCACGGTATTTTTCAACCACGGGCGTCAGCGAGCGATATTCCTTTATTGCCTTGGCGTAAGCCGTGGCGTCTGTTATCAAAGCCGTGTTGTTGGCAAGCTCATATTCAAGCCTGTCGTATTTTTCCACGGTCGATACAAGCTTTTCAAACATAAATTAAGCCATATTGAAGGCAAGGAATGCCTTGTGAGCAGAATAAACGTCTGCCTTTGAAACTACCTCATAGGGAGCGTGCATAGAAATTACAGGCACTCCGAGGTCAACGGTTTCGATATTGTGCTTTGCAACAAACTTTGCAACGGTTCCGCCGCCGCCCACGTCGGTCTTACCAAGCTCGGCAGTCTGCCAGAGAACACCGTTCTCCTCGAATATCTTTCTGATCCAAGCGATATACTCTGCGGGAGCATCATTCGTACCGCCCTTTCCACCGCTTCCGGTGTACTTGGACATAGTAATTCCGCAGTTGATCTTTGCCGCATTCCTCGACTCGAACACCTCGGGGAAGTTAGGATCGAAGCAAGCGTTAACGTCGGCAGAGAGGCACTTGGAGTTTGCCTTTACCGCATAGATGTTACCGCCAAGCTCTGCGGTTATAGCGCCCATAAGATCGGTAAAGAGCTCGCACTGCATACCGGTGTTACCCTCGCTTCCGATTTCCTCCTTGTCGGCAAGCACGACCATAAGGGTGTGCTCGCTTGCATCGGACTCAAAGAGTGCGGTAAGGGAAGGATAAGCACAAACGTTGTCATCGTGACCGTATGCGGAAATGAGCGAACGGTCAAAACCAACGTCACGAGCTTTGCCTGCGGGAACTACGAAAAGATCTGCCGAAAGGAAATCCTCCTCGGTAATGTCGTACTTTTCGTTGAGAATAGTAAGAATATTCTTCTTTATCTTCTCGCCTTCTTCGGTATTGGCAAGAGGTCTCGAGCCAAGCACGATGTTAAGGCTTTCTGCGGAAATAGCCGTACCGAGAGGTCTTGCGCTCTGTTCTCTCGCAAGGTGAGGAAGAAGGTCGTTGATGTAGAATACGGGCTCACCGTCCTCATCACCTACGCGGATCGTAACCGAGCTACCGTCTTTCTTTGCAACTACGCCGTGAAGCGCGAGAGGCATAGCAACCCACTGATACTTGCGAACGCCGCCGTAGTAGTGAGTCTTTGCAAAGCAGAATCCACCGTCCTCATAGATCGGCACCTGCTTGAGGTCGAGTCTAGGGCTGTCGATGTGAGAAGCCACTATTCTGATACCGTTGTTTATATCCTCGCTACCGACACGGAAAAGGTAGAGATTTCTGCCACGGTTGTTGTAGTAATATTTATCTCCCGCCTTGATGGTCATTCCAAAATTGTAAGGCTTATAGCCGTGCTTTTCTGCGAGAGCGATAGTCTCGGTCACAGTCTCACGCTCGGTCTTGGAGTTGTCCATATACGCCATATAACCGTCGCAGTAGTCGTACACAGTTTTGATAGCCGCCTCGTCTGCGGTCTCGTAAAAGTTCTTTCTGGAGTAGGTAAGTTCACTCATCTTGATATTTCCTTTCTTTGTAGCAAGCATTCACAAGCTACTGTTATTTCATTCTTATTTTGAAGCATAAAGCTTTTTATATTTTTCCATAGCCTTGTTGACCTTTTTGACGTACTCCTTCGTTTCCTTAAAGTCATTCGGGATCTCGTCAGACGTAAGCTTTCCGTCATCTCCCATCCAGTCGTCCACGTTTCCGAGTCCGCCGTTATAAGCCGCAAGAGCCGTGTCCCAACTGTTGTATCTTGCGTACAGATAGGAAAGATAATAGGTTCCGTAGCGTATGTTCGTTTCGGGATCGTATCTCATTCCCGCATCAAGCTTTTCCTTGAGACGGAAATTTGTGATTTCATTGAATGTGTCGGACATCAACTGCATAAGACCGACTGCGCCGACTCCCGAGACGGCAGATGCCTTAAAATCGCTCTCCGTCTTGATCACCGCCCAGACAAGCTCCTCGGGAACACCGTATTCCGATGAATATCTGCTCACGTATTCTGCATATTCACTCGGCTGTGGATATATCGCACGTTCTACGTTGGTTACAACAAGATCGAATAAAAATCCAAATACCACGGAAATAGCGAGCAGAATGATAACTATCTTGCCCATTCCCATGCCGTTCATATTTTTTCTTGTACTTCTCATAGCTTGGCACCTCCATCGGTCAGTGCCTTTTCAAGCTGTTCGAACAGTTCGTCAAGATCTCCGTTGTTAAATAAAACCTTGTCAGAGCCTTGAACGTAATACTCGTCGGGCTTCTGCGAGTTTATTCTCGCCATCGCCGAGCTCATATCAATACGATCGCGCCTTGCTATGCGTTCTGCTCGTATTTGTTTGTCGGCAAGCACCGCGATCGTGAGATTACAATCACTCGTAAGCCCCGCCTCGATAAGCAGGGGAGCATCGATTGCACAAGCCTCTGCTCCCGCCAAGGCAAGCTCTTTCAAAAGCACCCTTATCCTCTCAACGACGTATTTGTGCGTGATCTTGTTGAGCAGCTCAAGCTTTTCTCGGTTATCCTCACCGAAAACAAGCTTTGCCAATTCGGCGCGATCAAGTGCACCCGAGCCATCAAGTATCTGACGACCGAAATGACTCACCAATTCATCAAGACAATCCGAAGGAGGCGATATCACTTCGTGATAAACAACATCAGCATCTATCACATTTACGTTTTTTGAAATAAGAAATCCCGACACGGCACCTTTGCCCGCGCCGCTGGGTCCAGTTATTCCTATAACGAACATATCCGTCTCCTTTCATTAAACTCAATTCAGAAGAGAAGTACCTTACTCTCCGATTTTTACCGCTTTGCCGCACAAATGCGACTTTTGCGCTGCCTCAAGCACCTCTTGAACTCTTGCTCCGTCGGCAAACGAGGGCGAAGCCTCGCGACCTTCACTTACCGCAGAGAGATAGGCGTACATAGATTCAATATGACCTCTAAGCCAACCGTTAGGCGCTTTGGGAGAAGGGAATTTGCCACTCGGCGCGGGATATCTGCCCACGCACTCTATCTTGGTAAATCCTTTATATCCCCCATAATTGCCTCCCTCGGCATTCGCATCATAAAAATGCAGCCAATCGGGCTCCATAAGGTCGAATTTTATCGCACCGTCCGTGCCATAGATCGAAAAGGTCAATCCGTCATTTTCCCCAACGGTTATCTTGCTTGCAACAAGTGAGCCGACCGCGCCGCACTTGAGCGTACTCGTCATATAGACCGCCTCGTCGGCGTTAGTCTGCCACAAGCTTCCGTCCGCGCGCTTGTGCTCGGGGAATGCGATCTGCTCCTTAGAGTATACCTCGTCAAACTCACCGCAAAGATAACGGCAAAGATCAACGATATGCGAGCCAAGGTCAAACAAAGTGCCCGCGCCGCATATATCCTTGTCCTGCTTCCAGCCGACCATTCTCTCGGGATCGATACAGCTGTTGTGATAGTATCTGAAATCAAAAGTAAGTATCCTACCGAGTTTACCCTCGTTAATTATTTCCTTGGCGCGTCTGATCGCCGCCAGATGTCTATTATTAAAAACTATGCCGCAGACCTGACCGTTTTTCGCAAACATGTCCGATGCAAGTCTGTCAAGCTCCGCCGCCTGATCTGCTGTTATCGTCAACGGCTTTTCGCAAAGCACGTGCTTGCCTGCAAGGATCGCTTTTTTTGCCGTCTCGTAATGATTTATGTTAGGAGTACAGATATCAACAACGTCTATCGCGCTATCGTTAATTATATCGTCCTCTTTATCGGTAGCATATCCGAGATTATATCTTTCCGCCGCGTTTTTGGCACTTTCAATGTGAGACGTGCACACCGCCGCATACTTTGCCGAAAAATTTATATCCTCGAAGTAAAAGGGAAGCGACGCCACAGAAAAAGCGTGAGTTTTACCCATCGCGCCGAATCCAAGCAACCCGATATTAAGAGTTTTTTTCATAAGCCGTGCTATCCTTTCGAAAAATATACATACATATTATATTATAACTCATTTTGACATTTTTTTCAAGAGGGAAAACAGCTTTTTTACAAGAAAAATTAGATTATGCAACATACATAAATATTGAGTTGGATTTTTGTATACAATTTTTATCAATTTTTCCTCGAAAGCGCTTGACAATCACCCGACCGCGTGATATAATATAATTACAAACAAAGCTGTTGGAGGTCAGCGTGAAAGTTACGTCCTACCGTTAGTGAGGTATGCTTTTTCACGCGCGAATTTTGCCTTGGGGGCAAAATTCGACGATTACTACTTGTGCCGAATGGAGATTAAAAATGACGGTAAAAAATA
>JAZSGD010000296.1:0-2897 GCA_045532555.1 Eubacteriales bacterium
AGATTTTGCTGATTGCAGCCGCGTAGTATTTCTTCTTCAAGAAGGTACGGATTACGTTGTCTTCTTTGAGGAATTTGGAGAATTCTTTCTTATCTGCATACCAAGTGGTATTCCAATCCTTGATAACGCCGACTCTTAAACCGTGAGGATTTACTTTCTGTCCCATTGTTATACTTCTCCTTCCAATTTCTTAACGTCCAAGATAACCGTGATGTGGCTGGTTCTCTTCAAGATTGCGTGGCCTCTGCCCTTGGATACGGGCTGCATTCTTTTCAGCATTTGACCGCCGTCTGCGAAGCATTCCGCAACGAAAAGGTCGTTCTTGTCCATACCCATATTGTTTTCTGCGTTTGCCGCTGCGGACATAAGAACTTTCTTAACCGCAAGCGCACTGCCGTTTACGCTGTAATCAAGGATTGCTTTCGCTTCCTTATAGCTCTTACCGCGAATCAAAGCGAGTACCGTTCTTACTTTGTAAGGCGAAACTCTGATATATTTAGCAACTGCGTAAGGGCGCTTTTCTCTTCTTTCCGCAACCCTTTCCGTCTTTTTCTTCATATTACTTGCCATTATCTTTTCTCTCCTTATTTGCCGCCCGTCGTTTTCGCCGCATGACCGTGGAAAGTTCTCGTGGGAGCAAACTCACCAAGCTTGCAGCCAATCATATCTTCCGTCACGTATACGGGTACGTGCTTACGACCGTCATATACCGCGATCGTATGACCTACGAAATCGGGGAAAATGGTAGATGCTCTCGACCAGGTCTTGATAACTTTCTTTTCGTTCGCAGCGTTCATCGCCATAATACGGCTGTAAAGTTTCGCTTCGACGTAAGGTCCTTTCTTAACACTTCTCGACATTTTTCAGTTCCTCCGATTAGTTAATTCTCTTAAGAATGAACTTGTTGGTTGCATTCTTCTTCTTACGCGTCTTGTAGCCAAGAGCGGGCTTGCCCCAAGGCGTCAAAGGACCAGCGTGACCGATGGGAGACTTACCTTCACCACCGCCGTGGGGGTGGTCAACAGGGTTCATTACCGAACCTCTAACTTCGGGTCTCAAACCAAGGTATCTTGCCTTACCTGCTTTACCAAGGGATACGAGTTCGTGGTCAACGTTACCAACCTGACCGATGGTCGCGCGGCATTTCAAGAGAACGTATCTCATTTCACCACTAGGCATACGAAGAGTCGCATACTTGCCTTCTACTGCCATAATTTGCGCGGAGATACCTGCCGAACGTGCGATCTGACCGCCTTTACCGGGCGTGAGTTCGATGTTGTGTACCATCGTACCTACGGGAATGTTTTCAAGGGGAAGCGCGTTGCCTACCTTGATATCCGCGTTAGGACCGCTCATAACCTTGTCCCCTACGTTCAAACCAACGGGAGCAAGGATGTACGATTTAACGCCGTCAGCGTAAACCAAGAGCGCGATGTGCGCGCTACGGTTGGGGTCGTACTGAATGCTCTTAACCGTTGCGGGGATGTCGTCCTTCAATCTCTTGAAGTCGATGATACGATACTTTCTGCGGTTACCGCCGCCGATGTGTCTCGTCGTGATTCTACCCATGTTGTTACGACCACCGCTGTGGCGTTGATCGTGCATAAGGGATCTTTCGGGCTTTGCGCCAACCGTCAAATCGTCGTTGGTCAAAACCGTTACGAAACGGCGACCTGCCGAGGTGGGTTTATACGATTTAATAGCCATTTTCTTTTATTCCTCCATTAAGTCAAAGAATCGAAGAATTCGATGGACTTGCTGTCCGCTTTCAGCGTAACAATCGCTTTCTTGCGGTCAGGCGTGTAACCCTGATTTCTGCCCATTCTCTTCAATTTGCCCTTGCAGGTAACGGTGTTAACGCTTGCAACCTTAACGCCGAAAATCTTTTCTACTGCCAGTTTGATTTCCGTCTTGTTCGCGTCTTTCTTTACGATAAACGTATATTTCTTATCCGCGATACCGTCGTAACCTTTTTCGGTGAGGACGGGTTTAATGATGATGTCTTCTGCGAACATTAGCCATTTACCTCCTGGAATTTCTCAACCGCTGCCTTCGTCATAACAATCTTCTGATTTACTACGACTTCGTAGGTGCTCAGCTGTGCGAGGGGCAACGTTGCAACCTTGGGAAGGTTTGCAGCCGCGCGGATTACGTTAACGTCGTTGTTATCCATAACCACAAGCGCCGTCTTGTTCAAACCGAGCGCTTTTGCGAACGCCGCCATTTCTTTCGTCTTGGGAGCGGATACCGTCAATTCGTCTACAACGATGAATTCGCCGTCAGCCACTTTCTTGGAAAGTGCGGAAAGCAACGCCGCTTTCTTAGCTTTGTCGTTCATCTTCTTGGAGAAATCGCGGGACTTGGGTGCGAATACTACGCCGCCCTTAATCCATTGGGGCGCTCTAATCGAACCTTGACGAGCACGACCCGTGCCTTTCTGTCTCCAAGGTTTGATACCGCCGCCGCGGACTTCCGTTCTCGTGAGGGTGGATTTTGTACCCTGTCTTTCGTTTGCAAGACGGGTAACGACTGCCTGATGGATAAGGGGCTCGTTATATTCTACCGCGAATACGTTGTCGTTGAGCTCGATGCTGCCGACTTCGGAGCCTTTCATATTTAATACTTTAATAGCCGCCATTGTCGTTCACTCTCCTTATTTGCTCTTTACGCTGTTCGAAATCGTAACGATGCTGCCCTTGCTTCCAGGGATAGCACCCTTGATGAGGATCGCGTTTCTGTTCAAACCTACGCGTACAACTTCAAGGTTTTGAATCGTAACGTTGTCGTTACCGTACTGACCTGCCAAGTGCTTGTTCTTGAATACACGCGAGGGGGAGCTGATAGGACCCATAGAACCGGGTTCTCTGTGTACGGGGCCGGTACCGTGGGTCATCTTC
>JAZSGD010000037.1:0-6497 GCA_045532555.1 Eubacteriales bacterium
TGATATATATCCTTGTCGTTGTGCTTGGAAATACGATTGGCGGTATGCTTATGCCTTTGCTTGCTATGATCAAGCCAAAGCAGGTGTAATTTTTAGTTAAATTTGATCTTGGAAGGGGAATTGTTATGTCCTTGAAACCGACGAAAATTGCGGTTCTTGTATCGGGTGGAGGCACTAATCTTCAGGCGCTCATTGATGCCGAGAGCAGTGGAATTATCAAGAGCGGTAAAATTGCCTGCGTAATTTCATCGCAGCCCGATGCCTACGCTCTTACGAGAGCAAAAAATGCGGGAATCCCTACCGAAGTGGTATGCAAAAGATTACTTGGCGGCTCTCAGGAGCTTTTTGAAAAGGGAATTATTGAGGCTCTGGACCGATACGGCATCGAGCTTATAGTTCTTGCGGGCTTTATGTCGATACTGACCGAGAGCTTCACATCCCGCTATCCCGAAAGAATAATCAATGTTCACCCGTCTCTTATCCCGTCCTTCTGCGGCAAGGGATATTACGGCCTGCGCGTGCATGAGGCGGCTCTTGAATACGGTGTAAAGGTTACCGGTGCGACGGTTCATTTTGTTAATGAAATCCCCGACGGCGGCAGAATAATTATGCAGAAGGCGGTTGCCATAAGAAAAAACGATACTCCCGAATCTCTCCAGAAGAGAGTTATGCAGCAGGCAGAGTGGAAGATACTTCCGCTCTCGACTGAAAAAATATCAAAAGAAATAATGGATGCGAAAGGAAACAACTGATATGGCACTTTTTGATCTTACAAGGCTTTTAAGTGAAAACACCTATCCCGGACGCGGAATTGTTATAGGTAAATCCGCAGACGGAAAGAGCGCGCTTATCGCGTACTTTATAATGGGCAGAAGCGTTAACTCGCGCAATCGTATCTTCGAGCGCTTTGAGGGCGGCATGAGAACTAAGGCGTTTGATGACTCCAAGCTTTCCGATCCTCATCTTATAATTTATAACCCTTATCTTTCTGCACAGGACGGCATGATCGACATCATTACAAACGGAGATCAGACCGATACTATATACGACTACATAAAGGAAAACGGTGAAGACGGCTGTGCATTTGTAAAGGCCCTGCACACCCGTGAGTTTGAGGACGATGCCCCCAACTTTACTCCCCGAATTTCCGGAATTCTTCACTATGCACCGTCCGGCGACTTCCATTATCAAATGTCGATACTTAAGAGCGCGAACGGAGACGGCTCTGTATGTAACAGATTCTTTTACAGCTATACTCCCAGAGACGGATTCGGTCATTTCATTCACACCTACAAGTGTGACGGCAATCCTATCCCCTCCTTCTATGGTGAGCCCGAGGAGATAGCGCTCCCCAACACTGCGGCAGAGCTTGCCGACATTTGCTGGAACAATCTTAATGAAGACAACAAGGTTTCGCTGTTCGTCCGACAGATTCCTCTTGACGGCGGCGAGCCCACGGAGATTATAATCAACAAGAACAAATAAGGAGAACAGCGTGAAGGTTAAGCTTTCCTTATAGGCAAATATGATTCTTCACGCGCGAATTTTGCCAAAGGGCAAAATTCATTGATCATTACTTGTCGCCGCGGTCGCGGCAGAATGGAGATAAAAATGAAAGAATTTGAGCTTAAATACGGTTGTAACCCCAATCAGAAGCCGTCGCGTATTTTTATGAAGGATGGCAGTGAGCTGCCGATAAAGGTACTTAACGGCCGCCCCGGATACATTAATTTTCTTGACGCGTTCAACGCGTGGCAGCTTGTAAAGGAGCTTAAGGAGGCGCTTGGTCTTCCTGCGGCTACCTCGTTCAAGCACGTATCGCCCACGTCTGCGGCTATCGGTCTGCCCCTTGATCTTGGGCTGAAGAGAGCTTGCTTTGTTGAGGATATTGAGGGCCTTGACGAATCTCCCTTAGCTTGTGCTTACGTTCGCGCGCGCGGAACCGACCGCCTGTGCTCCTTTGGAGACTGGGTCGCGTTGTCTGACGTTTGCGACGTGACTACCGCGAAGCTGATCGCTCGCGAGGTGTCCGACGGAATTATTGCTCCCGGATACGAGCCCGAGGCACTCGAGGTACTCAAGGGCAAGAGAAAGGGAAATTACAATATAGTTGAGATCGACCCCGACTACCGCCCTGCGCCCATCGAGACCAAGGACGTTTTCGGCATCACGTTCGAGCAGGGAAGAAACGAATTCAAGATCGGTGAGCATTTGCTTGAAAACGTCGTGACCGATAAAAAGGAGCTGCCCGCTCACGCGAAGAGGGATCTTATCGTTGCTCTTATTACGCTTAAATATACTCAGTCTAATTCGGTTTGCTATGCCACGAACGGTCAGGCGATCGGTGTAGGTGCGGGTCAGCAGTCGCGTATTCACTGCACGAGACTTGCGGGTACTAAGGCGGACACCTGGCTGATGCGCCAGCATCCCAAGGTTTTGGATCTGCCCTTCCTGCCCGCGATGGGTCGTCCCGAGCGCGACAACGTGATCGACGGCTACATCAACGGCAACGAGGAGGACGTTTGCGCTGACGGCATCTGGCAGAATTATTTTACCGAGCAGCCTGAGCCCCTGACCGAGGCTGAAAGACGCGAGTGGCTTGGAGGATTTTCCGAGATTGCGCTCGCATCCGATGCTTTCTTCCCGTTTGCAGACAACGTAAAGCGCGCTCACGCGTCCGGTGTTCATTATATTGCCGAGCCCGGTGGATCTATCCGTGATGATCTCGTGATCGAGGAGTGCAACAAGCGCGGAATTGCTATGGCGTTTACCGGAATGAGACTTTTCCATCATTAAGGGGATGCGGGGGCGCGCGCCTTCGGCGACCTACTTTCTTTGAAAAGAAAGTAGGCAAAGAAACTTCCCGTATGTGTGGGTCCTTTTAGGGTGTTTGTTTTCAGCAAGCAGAAAACGAGGATTTTTCACTTCGCTTTGCTCGTTAAAAAATCCCCATCTTACGTTTATTGATCGATAGGGTATTGAACCTATCAAATATTATTTGTTGTAAAACTTTAGTTTTAATTTGAACTTGAATGGTTGGGTTCTATACGGTAGGAGGATCAATATCTCAGTAGGTTGAAATTTCGTGTGCGAAATTTCAACGTCAATTCACCTTTGTTAGAACCCAAATATCAGGAAGTTCTTTTGGTTACTTTTCTTTCAAGAAAAGTAACGAAAATCGATATATTCGCTAACTATCTAACTAACGGAGACAATAATGAAAATAATGGTAGTAGGCGGTGGCGGCAGAGAGCACGCCATCATCAAGAAAATAAAAGAGAATAAGGACGTCGAAAGGATATATGCGCTCCCCGGAAACGGCGGTATTGCGGCGGATGCCGAGTGTGTGGAGATCGGCGCGAAGGATATTGGCGCAATCGTGGAGTTTGCGGTTCAGAATGGCATTGATTACGCCGTTGTTGCGCCTGACGATCCGCTTGTGCTTGGTTGTGTTGACGCGCTTGAGGCAAAGGGTATTGCTTGCTTTGGCCCGAGGGCAAATGCAGCGATAATTGAGGGAAGCAAGGTCTTTTCGAAGAATCTGATGAAGAAATATGGCATACCGACGGCGGCTTACGAGGTCTTTGACGATATGGATGCGGCGCTTTCATATCTTGAGTCGGCGCCGATTCCTACGGTCATCAAGGCTGACGGTCTTGCGCTTGGAAAAGGTGTTATTATCGCGCAGACTCTCGACGAGGCGAAGCGGGCGGTTGTTTCGATGATGCAGGACAAGCAGTTCGGAGCAAGCGGTGATCACATTGTTATCGAGGAGTTTTTGACGGGCCCCGAGGTCTCGGTTCTTGCGTTTACCGACGGTAAGGTCGTGAAGCCGATGATATCGTCGATGGACCACAAGAGAGCCGGCGACAACGATACGGGTCTTAATACAGGAGGCATGGGAACTGTTGCGCCTAATCCATACTACACCGAGGACATTGCAAAGCAGTGCACAGAGGTGATATTCAAGCCGACGATCGACGCGATGAACGCCGAGGGTAGAACGTTTAAGGGCTGTCTTTATTTCGGTCTTATGATTACTCCGACCGGTCCGAAGGTAATTGAGTACAACTGCCGTTTCGGTGACCCCGAGACTCAGGTGGTTTTGCCTTTGCTTGACAGCGATCTGCTTACCGTTATGATGGCGACGACGAATGGAACGCTGGAGGAGACCGAGGTCAAGTTCAGCGACAAGCACGCTTGCTGTGTAATTATGGCTTCTGCGGGATACCCTCAGTCCTACGAAAAGGGCTTTGAGATGACAATTCCCGCCGATATCACTCCAGACGTTTACGTTGCGGGTGCGAAGATCTCTGACGGAAAGCTTCTTACCAACGGCGGTCGAGTTCTTGGCGTCACAAGCATCGACGATACGCTTGATGGTGCTATCAAGGCATCCTATGAGAAGGTCGAAAAGATACATTTTGGAAACGCATACTTCAGACACGATATTGGTCAGCGCGCGCTGGTGGCGAACAAGGAGTAATTATGGTATACAGAATATTTGTTGAAAAGAAAAAGGAGCTTGCACACGAGGCGGCAGGTCTTTATTCCGAGCTTAAAAATCTTCTTGGAATAAAAAAGCTTGAGAACGTTCGCATTCTCAATCGCTATGATGCCGAGAACATCTCCGAGGAGCTGTTTGCACAGGCTATCGGCAGCGTTTTCTCCGAGCCGCAGCTTGATATTGCAACCGATTCGCTTGAATGCGGTGACGACGTTGTATTTGCGGTCGAATATCTGCCCGGTCAGTTCGATCAGCGCGCGGACTCTGCGGCGCAGTGCATACAGATCATGTCCTGCGGCGAAAGACCTACCATTCGCACAGCAAAGGTCTACGTGCTCAGCGGAGAGCTTAGTGAAGATGACGTAGCAGAGATCAAAAAGTACGTTATTAACCCTGTTGAAGCGAGGGAGGCTGCTCTTGACAAGCCCGAAACGCTCGCTCTTGAATATGAGATACCCACGAGTGTTGCAACGGTTGAGGGATTTGTGGATATGGACGACGAGGCGCTTGGCGGTATGGTCAGGTCGCTTGGTCTTGCGATGGATATCGACGATATCAAGTTCTGCCGCGATTATTTCAGGGGAGAGAAGAGAGATCCCACTATCACGGAAATAAGAATGATAGATACGTATTGGTCCGATCACTGCCGCCACACCACCTTTTTGACTACGATCGACAAGGTGACCTTTGAGGATGAGTTGCTTGAAAAGACATATAAGCAGTATCTTGCAACACGTGAAGCGCTTGGCAGAACAAAGCCGCAAAATCTTATGGACATTGGTACTATTGCGGCAAAATATCTTAAAAAGACGGGTCAGCTTCAAAAGCTTGACGAGAGCGAGGAGATCAATGCCTGCACCGTCAAGATCAAGGTTACAGTTGACGGGGTGGACGAGGACTGGCTCTTGCTTTTCAAAAACGAGACTCACAATCACCCCACCGAGATTGAGCCCTTCGGTGGCGCGGCGACCTGCATTGGCGGCGCGATCCGCGACCCGCTTTCGGGACGCTCCTACGTTTATGCAGCGATGCGCGTGACCGGTGCGGCTGATCCTACTGTTCCGGTCTCCGAGACTATAAAGGGTAAGCTTCCCCAGAGAAAGATCGTACAGACCGCGGCGGCGGGATATTCGTCCTACGGTAACCAGATCGGTCTTGCGACGGGTATGGTCGACGAGCTTTATCACCCCGGATATGCGGCAAAGAGAATGGAGATCGGTGCGGTCATCGCGGCAACTCCTGCCGAGAACGTCAGACGTGAATGTCCCGCGGATGGCGACGTGGTCGTTCTGCTTGGCGGACGTACCGGACGTGACGGCGTTGGCGGTGCTACCGGTTCATCCAAGGCACACGATTCTCATTCGGTTGAGACCTGCGGTGCGGAGGTGCAGAAGGGTAACGCACCCGAGGAAAGAAAGCTTCAGCGTCTGTTCAGAAACGCGGAGGCTTGCAGAATGATAAAGAGATGTAACGACTTCGGTGCGGGCGGTGTTTCGGTTGCGATCGGCGAGCTTGCTGACGGTCTTGACATCGATCTTAATAAAGTCCCCAAGAAATATGAGGGACTTGACGGCACAGAGCTTGCGATATCCGAGTCGCAGGAGAGAATGGCTGTCGTTATTGAAAAAGAAAATATCGAGAGATTTATGGCTCTTGCTGACAGCGAAAACCTCGAAGCTACGGTCGTGGCTCGTGTTACAGAGGAGCCCAGACTTCGAGTTCATTGGAACGGCAAGACGGTTATTGATCTCTCGCGTGAATTCCTCAATTCCAACGGCGCGGAGAAGCACGTCGAAATTGCTCCCGCTGCGGCGGTTTGCGACTATGAAAAGGACTACGTGGGGGATTTCGCAGAGGGATACAAGGCGCTTGCGGGTGACTTGAACGTCTGCTCGAAGCGTGGACTTTCCGAAAGATTTGACTCGACGATCGGCGCTGGAACCGTGCTTATGCCCTTTGGAGGCAAGCATCAGAAGACTCCTATTCAGGC
>JAZSGD010000131.1:0-10581 GCA_045532555.1 Eubacteriales bacterium
ACCGTTTCTTTATCCCGTTGCTCATAGCATAGGGCTTTGGCGGAAACCAACTCACTGACGGTATATTCCGCGCCGCACTTACGGCAAAGCCGACGGAAGGTGTGGTCGGTGTCCCCTGCCATGGGCGCCAGCCCAAGGCCGTGTGGCAATTCCAAGGTTCCAAGCTTCATTGATTCCTCCAAGAAGGAGGGTCAGCCCAAAAGCTGACCCATGTTCCTTATTTTTCTGCCGTTTTTTAGTTTTTCGTGGTTCTTCTGACCAAAACCTCAGCGGCAGTCTCCAGATAATTGTTGTCCATCATTTCGATCCAGCCCTTATCGATCAGCGCCGTGAGCTTGGGGTCCATGGGGATCTGCGCCAGCAGATCGTAACCGAATTCCTCGGCGATCTTGTCGATGTGGCTCTCGCCAAATACCTTGATCTCCTTGCCGCAGTCGGGACACTTGATATAGCTCATATTCTCAACGAGACCGAGCACGGAAACGTTCATCATATCAGCCATATTTGCCGCCTTCTTAACGATCATAGAAACAAGCTCCTGAGGGCTGGAAACGATAACACAGCCGTCTATCGGGAGGCTCTGGAACACGGTAAGCGGAACGTCGCCCGTACCGGGAGGGCAATCTATGATAAGATAGTCGAGGTCGCCCCATGCGGTGTCCTTCCAGAACTGACGGACGGTTGACGAGATGATAGAGCCGCGCCATACGACAGGTCTGGTCTCATCGTCAAGCATAAGATTGACCGACATCATCTTGATTCCCGTAGCGGTCATAGGAGGAAGCATAGCGCCTTCTCCGTCACCCTCAACGTCCTCCTTCAAGCCAAACGCCTTGGGAATAGACGGGCCTGTAACGTCGGCATCGAGAATACCGACGGCATAGCCCTGACGGCTCAAATGAACCGCAAGCATCGAGGTTACAAGCGATTTACCGACTCCACCCTTTCCGCTGACTACCGCGATTATATGCTTTACGTTGCTTTTGGGGTTCGCCTCATCCTTGGGAACTCCTCCGTTCTTCGACGGACAATTAAGTGAACACGACGAACAGTCGTGAGTACATCCTTCTGCCATTTTAAACTGATCCTTTCATAACTACGCTATATTATACCGACAATTATTATACAACTAAATCAAAAAAAATGCAAGAGTATTTGCTAAATCTCTGAAAATTATTTCTCTTTCAAACACCCACCAAAACTCCTGCTTGCCGTTTCGCATAACCGTAACCACGTCACCGTGTGCTTTGCCTTGACCGTACTGTATAAGCACGTCGTCAATAGCCGACTCTATGATCTCATCAGCCTTTGACCAGACATCCAATTTTCACTTTCATAATTTGTCGAATTTTTCTTGTTGACAAATTTGATTTTTGTGGTATACTAATAATAGAATCCGAGTCGAGGTTGTGTAACGGCAATTGTAGCCTATTAACATTCAGCCAACTTTGGATTCTTTTTTGTCCACATACCGAGTAAGGACATAAGTGCCGTCATCGTATGCGGAAAGACCCTTATATGCTCGCGGTCCTCTACAACATCCGAGTCCTCAGAGTATCGCTCCGCATTCTCATTCAAAAAATCAAAGAAATCGAGATCTTGGGATGCTTTTCCTTTTCTTCCTGAATTTTTTTCTTCAGAATCTGTTGACAAATCCGGTTGTTGTGATATACTATTGGTAGAGGTATTATACACGGAGCCGGCGGCTTTTATTAAAGCTTGACCTGCAGTGCCGTGTGTGATATCTCTTATTTTTGTTTATCATTTTAATATATTTACAAAATAAAAAGGAACTCCTCTCGGGAATCCCTTTTTATTTGCTTTTTCGTCGATTAAGCCTCTTTTACGTTGAGAACCTTCTTACCGCCGTAGTATCCGCAAACCTTGCATACGCAGTGAGGTGCGACCATTTCGGAGCAAGCGGGATTGGAGCACTTAACAAGTCCGGGCATAGTGAGCTTGGAATTGTTGGATCTTCTCTTATCTCTGCGTGCTTTCGACACTTTCTTCTTCGGTACTGCCATATTGAAACCTCCTCTCGGTACGCACTTACGTGCGCCTCCGATTTATAATTAATTTTATTTTTTACTGTTTTAGTTTGTCGCTTACGTCTCTTCTTCCTTGTTAAGAAGCTGAGCCAAGACTGCCAAACGAGGATCTATCTCCTTTTTCTGACAACCGCAATCGCCATGTTTAAGAGATTTTCCGCATTTGGGACACAATCCGGGACAGTCGTCTGTACAGAGTATCTTTCTCGGGAAATCGAGCAAGAGCGCCTCGGCGAGCTGTTCGTCGATATCGAGCTTTCCGTTCTCAACTATTACGTACTCGTCAACGTTATCCTCTATCTGCTCCTCGGTGAGCGTTCCCTCATCAGCAACGACACGTTCGAAATCGAGCACGAACTCTCCCGTTACGGTATCAAGGCATCTGTCACACTCGGTCTCATACGCAAGATGAGCCTCGGCTTTCAGCTCCATATAACCCGCACTGTCGGTTATCTCTCCCGTTACGTGTGCGCCACTTAAGAATTTCACTCTGTCCATAGGAATGGGCTCGATTTCGTACTCAAAGGTTATTCGGCTCTTTTCTCCTCTGAGAAGAGGTCCTACGTCCAATATCATACAAAAACCACCCTTCATCAAGACATAAAATGCGACTTTAATTATTATACATAACAAAACGCATTTTGTCAAGAGTTTTTTTGATTTTTTGGGAAGGTTTTTATCAATTTTTTCTAATATGATTTCTCAATTAACCGTGATGCGTCGATTTTTCTTGACATTCAGGTTAAAAAATGATATACTTGAACGTAGTAACAGTTTTTGGGAAAGGAGTGCACAGATTTTGAAAACCGTTGGTATCGTTTGCGAATATAATCCGTTTCATAACGGTCACGCGCATCAGATAGAGACCTTGCAGCAAAACGGATTTGAGCTGATAGTCTGCGCTATGAGTGGCAATTTCACTCAACGCGGAGAGCTTGCAATTGCGGACAAATATACAAGAGCCGAGGGTGCGGTCAGATGCGGCGCAGATATCGTCGTCGAGCTCCCTTTTCCCTTTTCCTCTTTTTCCGCAGAGGGATTTTCACGCGCTGGAGTGCATATTTTATCGTCGCTTGGTGTTGACTCGTTAAGCTTTGGCAGTGAGAGCGCAGATCTTTCGCTTTTGGTGAAAGCTGCAGACGCGGCTTGCTCGGACGAGTTCATCTCGGCTTACTCCAATGCAGATAAGAGTATGGGTGCGGCAAAATCATATTTTGATACACTTTCTCGCTTTGTTGAGGGCGATCTCTCTCCTCTCTCTAACGATATTCTCGGAATATCTTACCTTTCAGCGATAAAGGATCTCGGAGCGAAGATGGACGTTTTCCCGATAAAGCGCGAGGGCTCGAGCTACAACGAGCGTACTCTGTCGGATACCGAAAATCCTTCGGCTACAGCTCTTCGCGGTGCGGTGAAAAATAATGAAAGCGGATTTTTCTCGATTTCTTCAAACAGTATGCCAAAAGAGGCTTTAGCGGTGCTTCAGGGTGCGCAGAAAGACGCAAAAGCACCCGTATTCAGCGATAGAATCGGCAAGGAGATAATCAGCTTCTTCAGTCTTTTAACTCCTGCGGAAATAATTTCTCGCGCGATCTCGAGGTCGTGCGGCGGAGACTTTGTTGCCGAGGACGGCTGTGGCATAGTCGAGCGCCTTTGCAACGCCGCAAAAAACATGCACGGACTAAATGAATTTTTAGAAAAGGCATATAATTCGAGATATACCGATGCGAGAATTAACCGCGTAATCTTATTCTCCCTGCTTGGTGTTTCGAATCGATTTACCAAGTCAACGCCGGAATACACTACTCTTTTGGCGGCGAGTGAGAAAGGTAGAAAACATCTTGCGGAAATCAGAAAAAGCGCTCCTTTCCCGATAATAACCAAGCCTGCCGATGCTCCCGACGGTTGTCTTACCGAAATACTCCGAGCATCCGATGCTTTATATGCTCGCGCAATGTCGAACGACACACCGACCGATTATTTTCTGAAAAAACACCCATTTTTGAGCTAATAATTGTAAATTAAACGAAAACATTAGTGAATTGTTATTGACTTGACGGCTTTGGTGTGTTATAATTTATAATTGATATGATATTTACTGTGAAAACTGAGGAAAGGACGGTTCGAGAGATCGGACAAGGTGATATAAATGGCTGAAACACGTGAACAGGTCAAGGGCAACATCCTTTATTACAAAAACAGACCCCTTGTCAGAGAAAAGGACACCATCTGCTACGGAGATTTTACCGAGAGATGCGTTCTGATCTTTGAGATAATGTCGTACGTCGAAAAGGAAGGCGTTAAGGTGCCCGGAAAGATCTTTATACAGATTATTGAATCCGAGAGTGGTAAGATTCTTAAGCAGGCTGATAAGGAAGGCATGTTTGAGGCGTTCAACTATGGAATCTTCTGGTACGAGAAGTTTTTGTCTGAATCGTAAAAATTAAAACCGTTGCGTAACAAACGCAACGGTTTTTTCAATGGATTTTTTCTTACTTTTCCTTGACACTCAGAGACATCAAAGTTCTTTTTGCATATAAAATTCCTTGAGCCTTGTGCCGTCCTTCAGCTTGAAAGCGTTGGGGGTTTCCGATACTATCTTAAATCCGAATTTCTCATACAAATGCCTTGCTCGATCATTTCCCTCGACAAAACCAAGCTCGACAAGATCAACTCCTCCATGTTCTCTCGCGGCCTGTATCAACTCCTCAAACATTGCAGAGCCTATACCTATATTCCAATATTTTTTTAGTATCGCAATAGCCACGGTTGATCGATGCGACGTTTTTATCCCGGTTCGAAATCTTATTTCGCAATTTCCCGCGATCTTTCCATCTACCAAGCAATTAATGATAAGTGCGTTGGAAGCGTTAAGCGATTCTTTTATCCACGCTTCTTCCTTTTCTACACTCATATTCTCCCATTCCTCGGGGTATCGGGCAAGGAAATCAGTTTCACCGCATGCGGTACTTATATAGTTCAACATTTGCCTCGCATCCTCTATGGCGGGACTTTTAAGTATGGCTATTTTTCCGTTTTTCAGAATTATTTGTTTTTCTTGAAATATCATATTCTTCTCCTTATAATTAACGATTTATAGATCAAAATACTTCTTTATCATTTCTGCCACCGCTTGTGGCTCAAGAAACGTATTATCAATCTTCAAGTAGCTTTCGAACGGTAGTTTTTCTCCCTCGTATGAGTTCAAACGGTGATTTTGACTTGTGGAGCGCATCTCTCGCTCGCTCCATTCAAGGTCTCGCTTCGATTCTTTGTGGGCAAGACGATTTTCCGTCTTATTTCGTTCAAGTCTGACATCAAAATCAGCACACAGCTCAACGACGTGACATTTCGCGCCGTTCGATTCAAAAAGCTCTGTTACAGAGCGAAGATAGTCAAATTCGCTCTGCATATCAAAGTCACACATATACGTAAAAATCAGACCTGGAAAATCTCCTTTAGCAAACAGCTCAAAAACCGTTTGACGTATAGTTTTATTAAGCTCGTGCCATTCCTTGTCAGAATGTTCGAAAAGCTTACGAACAAGCTCTATTGACATATGATTATGAAAAAGCTTCAACTCGGTTATCCTCGCCAGCTCCTGCCCCACGGTCATTTTTCCTACTGCGTGAGGTCCTATAACAATTAATAGCGTTTTTTGCATATCTATTCCTTCCTGAAAATATCCAGCACATGATTAGTGGCTCCTACCATGTCTTTACGTTCACAGATACTCAAGTGATATTTCATATATATTTCAAACACCTCGTCGCTCATTCCGTCCACGCACTCTCGCATCATGTGAGTCAGCATATCGGTCCCCACATAGTGAAGCCTCTCGGCTTTAAAATGTGACATAAGCTTATCGATATCTTCCCTTCGATAAAGCTGAAAAATATCTTCCGGTAGTGAGTACAGCTTGAAATTATCATCTATTTTGCTTGACTTGTTCGCATCCAGTATCATATTTCTACCAAAGCAATATTGATACATCGTCAGGTCACTCATACAGTATGCAACAAATATCAAACCTCCTGTTTTTGTTGCGCGTATTGCCTCAGATAAAGCAGACAACTGATCTTCTACTGTATATAAATGATACATCGGGCCGAGAAGAAGTGTTACATCGTATTTTTCGGACTCAATGCACTCAAGACATATCGCATCCCCCTGTATTACGGAGATCTTTTCTTCGGGTGTAGTGTTCGCGCGAAAGACATCTATATTACATTTCATTAGCTCCACCGCGTCAACCTCATAGCCCTTTCGCGCGAAATAATGAGAATATTTACCCGTTCCCGCACCAATCTCCAATATACGCATTTCGGGCTCCAAGTATTTTTCAATATAATGCAACGTAGTTAGAAATTCAACCTGCCCCCTTTTTGTGTCAAAGCGAACATCCTCGTCGTGCGTCGTGTAGAATTCTTTAAGCGCTTCTATTCTATCCATAATCCTTCTCCTTAATAAAAACAAAAACGGTGCAACCCGAAATCAATCGACTTGCACCGTAGTATCCAAATTTCACAATCAGCAATCTATAAATACTGATCAAACTTGAAAATGGGTATGACGACACAAGCCCGAGGCGGTAATCCAGCAATAATCCGCGCCGTGCATATTGACGTTATTAAATTCAGGGGCAAATCTGAAGTAAGTCATGATTCGTCATATCCTTTCATAAATTTTTGTACAGTATACCACTGTTTTTGTGTTTTGTCAAGGGCTTTTTAAAATTTTATTAAATCGTATCATTCCCTACGGGTGTATAGAAAAGCTTTGCAAACTCTGCCGAGGTCTTGCACTGCGGCAGTGCCCACATGACCTTGGCGACAACCGCCTCGGTGGTCATATCGTATGCCTCGGGCAGCTCATATTTCTGCTTTATACGTAAGCCCACCTGATAAACTCCCATATCACTTCCCTCGTGCGGCACCTGCGTGGTGATGACGATTCTGACACCCTTTGCGATCAGCTTTTCAATCTTTTCAACGAACTCGTCGTTGTCGTAGTACGGCAGGCCTCCGACGCCGAAGCTCTCGATAATGACCGCGTGGTATCGGTCGGCAATAAAGTCGAAAATATCCGCGCTCATACCAGGTATCAGCTTGACTACGATAACAGAGGGGTCTATTTCGTCATAGAAAATTGGCTCACCCACTATACTTTCACGGATATAGTACTTCACAGATCCGCGAATAAAGCCGATCTCGGGATAATCAATGCTTGAAAAGGCGTTAAAGCTCTTGGTTCTCGTCTTTCTTGCTCTCGTAGCTGCAATTATCTTATCTCCAAAGACGATATGCACTCCGCACGCGCTATCGTCGGATGCGAAAAGAAAGGCATCGGTCAGATTTTCTCTGGCGTCGGTGTCTCTTTTTTCTATCGGTATCTGTGCGCCCGTCAGAACTATCGGCTTTCTGCTGTTTTGTATGAGGTAATGTAGCATAGCCGCCGCATATGCCATCGTATCGGTGCCGTGGGTTATGACGAATCCGTCGTACTCGTCGTACACCTTGCGGATATATCGTGCCACCTCGAGCCAATATTCAGGTCGCATATTTGTGCTGTCGAGATTATAAAGCTGGAACGTAGATACCTTGCAGATATTTCTTACCTCGGGCACGTGAGAAAGCAGTTGCTCCGAGGCAAGTGCGGGCACAAGACCGTTTTCGCTATCCGCAGAGGCGATCGTGCCGCCCGTGGTTATTAAAAGAATGTGTTTCATAAAAACCTTCAGTTTGTAAAATCAATTCGTATTATCTTTTTTGGAGGAAAAAACTCGCCAAGCTCGATTCCGACCACTGTAGCATTATGCGGGATATCAAGAGTACATACAAGCTCGCGGGCGCTCTGCACCTGCTTTTCCTCTCCGCAAAACAGCGTTGCGTGAGGAACCCACTCGTAACCGTTGGCGTAATCATTTTCAAAACAGGAGCGCAGACTTAAAAGCTCATTGCATATCTCGGGCTTTAAAAACAAGACCTTATCTCCAAAGCTATCCTGACCGAGAAAGCGTATTTCAAACGGCTTGATATTCTCCGCTGCCCTTCTTATGCGCTCTATCACCGCGTCAAGCTCATCTGTGGAGTAGCTCCCGAGGGTGATGTGAAACGGTATCCCCATAGTTTGCGTTCCATCCCCGACCTTTGCGATCAATGCGCTCTGAATATCACCCATTGCTCTTTGTGTACGGTTGTCAAGCACCGCCATCACGGTTAAAAATTTTTTGTCTTCCATGACGTCAGATCCCGAAGCCTCCGTCGACGCCAATTATCTGCGCCGTGATAAAGGACGCCTTTTCACTTGCCAAAAAATATACAAGCTCTGCAACCTCGGCAGGATCTCCGATCCTATACAGAGGCGTTTCCTCGCAAAGCGCATCGATGTCGTCGTCATCGTAGCAGGCGTTCATATCGGTATCGATAACACCCGGCTCGACGCAGTTGACTCTTATTCCAGATGGTCCAAGCTCCTTTGCCATCGACAAGGTAAGTCCTCGCAGACCCGCTTTAGATGCCGAATACGCCGCCTCGCAGGATGCACCGCATCTTCCCCAGACCGAGCCCACGTTAACTATAGCACCGCTCTGCTTGCTCACAAATGTCTTTGCGGCGGCACGGCTCATATAAAAGGCGGCTGAAAGATTGGTGTTTATTACTCTCTGCCAGGCATCGTCGGTCATATCGGTCACAAGTCCCGATTCGCTGATACCCGCATTATTGACGAGAACGTCGATGCCTCCAAGGTATTCAACGGCTCTGTCATACGCCCACTGCGCTTCTTCGGGATCAGACAGGTCCGCTTTTATCGCGTATGCCCCCGTCTGCTCGGCACAGTCATCTGCTGCATCGTCGTTCGAGCAGTAAATAAATGCAACGGCGCAGTCATTTTCAGAAAAAAGCTCGACGCACGCGCGTCCTATGCCTCTTGATCCACCGGTAATAACGACCTTTTTCATATTCAGTCTCCGATCTTATGATTGTTTATATTGATTATAGCATTTTATTGTCGCTTTTTCAATAGAAATTTACAATTATTTTCGCTAAACCTCTTGAAAACGGCTTTATTTTATTGTATAATATAGTTTGGTATATAAATATTGCCATTTTACAGTAAAAAATTAAAAGTACATAATAATAGGAGGTCATTATGGCAAACGCAAGATACGAGTCCGCTAAGGAAATATACGCTAAGTACGGTATTGACACCGAAGCGGCTATCGCAAAGCTTTCCGACGTTCGCATTTCTATGCACTGTTGGCAGGCAGACGACGTAAAGGGCTTCGAGGGAACAGGTGAGCTCTCGGGCGGTATCCAGACAACAGGTAACTACCCCGGACGCGCAAGAACTCCCGATGAGCTCTTCGCGGATCTCGACAAGGCTCTCTCTCTTATCCCCGGTACACACAAGATCAACGTTCACGCTAACTACGCTATCGCCGAGGACGGCGAAGTGATCGACCGCGACACTATCGAGCCCCGTCACTTCAAGAGATGGGTCGAGTTCGCTAAAAAGCATAACTGCGGTCTCGATTTCAACCCCACCTTCTTCTCTCACCCCAAGGCTAACGGTCTTACCCTTTCCAGCCCCGACGATGAGATCAGAAACTTCTGGATCAGACACGGTATCGCGTGTGTTAAGATCTCCGAGTATTTCGCTAACGAGACCGGATATCCCTGCGTTATGAACGTATGGACCGGCGACGGTACAAAGGACATCCCCGGCGACAGAATGGGTCCCCGTCAGAGATATGCTGACTCTATCGACCAGATCCTCGCTTGCGGCTACGACAAGAGCAAGGTTTACGTTACCGTTGAGTCCAAGGTATTCGGTATCGGCGTTGAGGCTTACACCGTAGGTAGCGCAGAGTTCTCTCTCGCATACGCTCTTACCAGAGGTATCACTCCTCTTATGGATAACGGTCACTATCATCCTACCGAGGTAGTTTCCGATAAGATCCCCGCGCTTCTCGTCTTCTCCGACAAGATCGCACTTCACATCACCCGTCCTATCCGTTGGGACTCCGACCACGTTGTTGCTTACGACGACGAGACCCGCGAGATGATGAAGGAGGTCGTTCGTTGCGATGCTCTTGACAGAGTATTCCTCGCTACCGACTACTTCGATGCTTCTATCAACCGTGTAGCTGCTCTCGTTATCGGTATGAGAAACGTTCAGAAGGCTATCCTTAACGCTCTCCTTACTCCTAATGCTCAGATCAAGGCATACCAGGATGCAGGCGATTTCACCAGAATGCTTATGCTTCAGGAAGAGATCAAGACCCTTCCTCTCGGCGACGTATGGATGGAATTCTGCGAGAGAAACGGCGTTTGCGGCTGCTCTTGCTGGTTCAAGGAAATCGAAGAATACGAAAAGGAAGTTCTCTCCAAGAGAGCTTAATGATAAACAAAAACACAAGCGAACGCCGCGGCGGGCGCCTGTGTTTTTATTTACTTGATGCCTTTTTTTGTCAATATCAAGGCAATTATACCCCCCATAGCGGGTGGCCCACCCAAAAGAAAAAGTCGGG
>JAZSGD010000014.1:0-3113 GCA_045532555.1 Eubacteriales bacterium
CCGTCTTCAATGCTGATGCTGTCGGGCTTTGTGCGGCGGGTTATTGCTTGAAGGACACGCTCCTTGTGAGATTCGAACTGCGCCGTGGATACGACGACGCTCATCGTGTCAATGCCCGAGGGAAGATGCTCGAAGGAGACGTCGTTGTCCTCGAGACATTCGAGCACCTTGCGGCCAAAACCGATCTCAGAGTTCATCATATCCTTTTCGATAGTTATAACCGAAAATCCCTTCTTGCCGGCGATACCCGTAATGACGTGCTCGCTGTCGTAGCTCGATGCCTGAGAAACGATCATCGTGCCCTTGTCCTCGGGGTGATTGGTGTTTCTGATATTGATCGGAATGCCCGCGTAACGAACGGGGAATATTGCATCCTCGTGAAGCACGGTCGCACCCATATAGGAAAGCTCGCGAAGCTCACGGTAGGTTATCGTGTCGATGGGCTGAGGATTGCTGATGATACGGGGATCAGCCATAAGGAATCCCGAAACATCGGTCCAGTTCTCGTAAAGATCTGCCTCAGCCGCGCGCGCAACGATAGAACCGGTAATATCGGAGCCACCGCGCGAAAATGTCACGATAGTGCCGTTTGGCGCGATGCCGTAGAAGCCGGGGATAACGGCATACTTGTGATCCTTGAGCTCGAGGGAGAGAATATCATTGGTCTTGTCCTCGTCAAAGGTTCCGTTTTCGCGGAAGTAGACCACGTTCTCTGCATCGATAAAATCAAATCCGATATATTTTGCAAGAATAAGACCGTTGAGGTATTCACCGCGGCTTGCGGCATAATCACGTCCCGAATTATGCAGGATCGCGTTTTTGATGTATTCGTATTCGCCCGAGAGATCAAAATTGAGACCGAGCTCGGAGATTATAGAATTATATCTTTCCTTGATCTTCTCGTAGTGCGCATCGATCGCATCGCTGGGTGCGTGAGAGCGAACCAGCTCAAAAAGAGTGTAAAATAGGTCGGTCACCTTCGTATCGTCGGAAAATCTTTTTCCGGGAGCAGAGGGGACGACGTATCTGCGGTCGGGGTCGGCTTTTATGATCTCGGCAACCTGACGGAAGTGCTGTGCGTCCGCAAGCGAGGATCCACCGAATTTAACGACTTTAAGACTCATATTTATCTGCCTTTCTTGCGCCGTAGCGCAACAAAAATTATCAATTTCTCGTCTGTAAGCGACAATGTATACTATATTATATGAAAAAACGGCTTTTTTGTCAATAGCAATTATCAATAAAAAGTTGATTTCGGAGCGCGAAAAAGTGTTTTTCTTAACGAAAACCATGTCTTTTTTGAGTTTTTTTATGCAACTGCTTGAATGTCGAAGCGAATTGTGGTAAAATACAACCAAGGGTCAACGCACAAAACGGATCGACCCATTCTCCGAAAGGAACGGAAAATTATGAAGACATATCTTTACCCGTCAAATATATTATTGCCCGATTTTAATAAAGTCGACGGCAAAAAGTGGGCGGCAGTCGCCTGCGACCAGTATACCAGCGAGCCTGAATATTGGAACAAGGCGTATGAATTCGCCGCGGGATGCCCGTCAACGCTCGAGCTTATGCTACCCGAGGCATTCCTCGACAGAGAGAGCGAGTTGATCCCAAAAATCAATCAGAAAATGCACGAATATCTCGCCGATCACCTTGTTGAGCACAAGGATTCAATGATATATCTCGAAAGAAAACAGTCGGACGGCAGGATCCGCAGAGGTATTGTAGGTGCGATTGACCTAGAGGATTACGACTACTCAAAGGGCTCGCAAACCCTGACCCGCGCGACCGAGGGCACCGTGCTTGAGCGCATACCGCCGAGAGTAGCTATCCGTCGCGGAGCTGCTTTTGAAATGCCGCATATAATGATACTTATCGACGATCCCGATCGTACGGTCATCGAACCCGTAGCCGCAAAGGCAGAGAGCTATGCGAAGGCATACGACTTTGATCTTATGGCAGATAGCGGACACGTTAAAGGATATTTTATCTCTCCCGAGAATTTTGACGGAATAAACGTGGCGCTTGCCGAGCTTGTGACAAGCGAAGCGATGAAGCAAAAATACGGAGTTGATGCGATGCCGCTTCTTTTCGCTATGGGAGACGGCAATCATTCCTTGGCGTCTGCAAAGGCGCTTTACGAGGAGATTAAGCGAGAGATTGGCGACGAGGCGGCAAAAGATCACCCCGCACGTTACGCGCTTTGCGAGATCGTAAACCTGCACGATAACGCGCTTGACTTCGAGCCGATATACAGAGTCATTTTTGGAGTCGATAAGGAAGATTTTACAAGATCCTTTGCTGACTATCTGACCGCACTTCACGGCAACGCCGAGGAGCAGGGCATAGATCTCTGGCAGGACGGCGAGATCATCAAAACCTACACGGTAAAGAGCGCCGAGGCTCAGCTTGCGGTGGGAACGGTGCAAAACTTCCTTGATATTTACGTCAAGGCTCACCCCGAGGTGACCGTAGATTATATTCACGGCATCGAAACCGTAAAAGCGTTGACAAGGCAGGACAACACCCTTGGCATCACCTTCGACGGAATGACCAAGGATATGCTGTTCAAGACCGTCATCTGTGATGGTGCTTTGCCTCGCAAGACCTTCTCGATGGGCCACGCGGCAGATAAACGCTTCTACCTCGAGTGCAGAAAAATTACTCCGTAAACAAGACGAAAAACAAAAATCCGACACGAAATCCACTCTACCGGTGGTTGTTTTCTCCTCACTCAACCAACGGTGTGTGGATTTTATGTGCTTTTGCGGTTATACTGTAGGCGAAAGGAGGATAGCGTGAAAACGACTTCCGTCTAAAATATACTTTTTCACGCGTAACATTTGCCGTTACGGCAAAATTAGCGATTACTATTTGTGCTGTCGTCAGCGGCAGAATGGAGATTACTATGGATCAAATTAAAATCGGTAAATTTATTGCCGAACGCAGAAAAAAAGCAAGCTTAACACAGATGCAACTGGCAGAAAGATTGGGGATCACAGACAGAGCCGTATCAAAGTGGGAAACGGGCAAGGCAATGCCCGATACCGCCATTATGCTTGAGCTGTGCGAGATTCTCGGCATCAGTGTAAATGAATTATTAAGTGGGG
>JAZSGD010000261.1:0-2371 GCA_045532555.1 Eubacteriales bacterium
CTGACCCGCCTCGTACTGACCTTTAGGTATCGATTCGATGCCACCTCGGTATATTTCGGAAAAATATGCCGCATAGTTTATTGCAAACGCCGCGAGGGCGGCTATAAATCTTGTGGAAAAGGTATTGTCAAACCACACCCAGCCCGTATTCATCTGCGGCCAGACGAAAAGCTTGAGCAATCCCGGAAGATAAAATATCGCAAAGACCTGAAGCATAAGAGGCGTTCCGCGAAGCACCCACACGATCAGCTTCGAAAAAAGGCTCAGCGGCTTGAACTTTGACATGGTGCAAAAGCACATCACGAGCCCAAGCGGGATAGCAAGGATCAGCGTTAGGGCAAACAGGAGCAGCGCTATTATAAATCCGTTGCCAAGCTTGGAGAACACCTCAATAAAAAGTTCCATAAAACACCTTTTTTTACATCAAATTGATTATTTGAGCGCGTCGGTATTAAGACCAACGTTGTATTTTTCAGCGAGGGCGGTCATAGTGCCGTCCGCATACTTTGCCTTCAGGAAGGCATCGAGCTCTGCCTTAAGGTCGCTTCCCTTGCGAAGACCGACTGCGAAGATCTCGTCGCCGTAGCTTGCGCCGTCCAAAATTTCAAGATCTGCGTACACGCCCTTGCCGACTACGCTTTGCGCCATGGTTATATCAATGATCGCAACGTCACTCGTGCCCGCGAGGACCTCGTTGAGCGCGTCTACCATTGCGCCGACCTTGTTTATATTCGTGCCCTTGACGGTCTCCTCTGCCACGGTTGCACCTGCGGAGCCGTTTTCAACTGCTATTTTTGCATCCTTAACGCCGTCGGCGGTCAGGGTGCTGCCCTTCTTGACTACCGCTACCTGCGCGTTCTTTGCGTAGGATACCGAGAAATCTATCTTTTCGCCCAGCTCGTCGGAGGCGGTCATACCGTTCCAGATCAGGTCGATCTGATTGGAGTTGAGCTCTGCAACCTTGTTATCCCATTTGATGATAACGATCTGGCAATTTACACCAAGGGTCTCGGCAAACTGCTGTGCGAGCTCTGCGTCGAATCCCGTCCATTCGCCGTTATCGTCAAGATAGTCCATAGGGGGATATACCGTAACGCCGACCACTATCTTGCCTGCGTCCTTGACCGATTGAGCGTCGCTCTTGGCGCTGTCGCAGGAAATGAAAAGTGTACAAAGAATAACTGCTGTGAGAATGAGAGAAATGATTTTTTTCATGATTTTTGCCTCCGTTTTCTGTGCTCGCGCTTTAGCGCTTTAACGCTTTAGCGTGCTAAATTAATAAAGTAATGCCATTATAGCACTTTCAAAACGACTTGTCAATAGGTTTTTGAAAAATAATTTATTTTTTTTGCAAATACAGGAAATGAGGCTATTTTGGGGGTGATTTGCGAAGGGCGGAAAACAAAAAAAGGACTGCATCGCAGTCCTTTTTGTTATATGAATTTTTTGATGTCTTCAACACTCTCGGCGATATAGGTCGCGCCTGCCCCTTCAAGCTCGGGGCGGTCTCCGTAACCGAAAAGCACACCTATCGAGTCAAGTCCGTTCAATCCGGCGCCGTTTATATCCTGCTCTCTATCGCCTATCATGACCGCGCGGGTGCGATCTTTGATCTTCGCAGTTTCAAGCGCGTACTCTATGACGGCGGCTTTTTTATTTCTCGATTCGTCCATCGATGCGCCGCAGATATGATCGAAATACTTTGTCAGATCAAAATACTCAAGTATCTGCTTTGCGAAAAGCTCGGGCTTGGAGGTGGCGAGAAGTATCATTTTTCCCTGCGCCTTAAGATCTGCAAGCAGCTCGGGAATTCCCTCATAGAGCAGATTTTCAAATATTCCTCTATCTCTGTAATACTCGCGATAATATTCAACGCATTTGAGGCTTTCCTCCATTGAAAAGCCGTAAAATCTTGAAAAGCTTTCGGAAAGAGGCGGTCCGATAAAGCAATAAAGCTCCTTTTTGTCCGTGACCTCGATCCCCTGCTTTCTAAGGGCGTACGCGACCGAGTTGGTTATTCCCTCGCCGGGATCGGTCAGCGTGCCGTCAAGGTCGAAAAGTAAATAATCGTAGCTCATTATATCTTCGTCTTTTTGATCCTTCTCTTCATTTTAATGATATCGCGAATCATTTTGAAGGAGTCGCGCAGTACGTTGACCTTGCTCTCTCTGTGATTTATGATCTTTACGGGCATTTCGACAATCTTCATACCGAACTTGACTGCCCAGAGTATGCACTCGAAGTCGAACGCGAAGCGATCTACCTCACAGCGAGAGAAGATCTCCTTTGCCGCCTTACCCGTGAATGCCTTGCATCCACACTGCGAGTCCGAAAGCTTGAAGCCGCCGACGATCGAAAGCACCTTGATATA
>JAZSGD010000176.1:0-5616 GCA_045532555.1 Eubacteriales bacterium
CAAGATCCGCTTTCCCGACGGACACGAGGAGGAGAGGAAAAAATCCCGAATCTTTGTGCCGTCCACGGTCTTTGACAACGAGATCTTGCTCCGCAACGATCCCGACTATCTGACAAGGCTTGCGTCCCTGCCCGAAAACGAGAGGGCGGCTCTGCTTTACGGCGATTGGAACGGCTTTGCCGGTCAGGTATTTACCGAGTGGAAGAACGATCCCGACCGATACCGTGACCGAACGGCGACTCACGTCATATCTCCCTTCAGAATACCGAGAAATTGGAAAATATACCGAGGCTTTGACTGGGGCTATTCGCGTCCCTTTTCGGTCGGCTGGTATGCCGAGGACCCCGACGGCGTGCTTTACCGCATCCGCGAGCTTTACGGCTGTACGAACACACCCAACGAGGGAGTGCGCTGGGAGGCAGAGAAGGTCGCGGCAGAGATCAGACGGATCGAGCGCGAGGACGAAAACCTCTCGGGCAGAGCTATCCACGGTGTTGCCGACCCCGCGATATATCAGAAGAACGGTGGCGAGAGCATCGGCGGCATTATGGAAAAGCAGGGAATATATTGGGATCGCGCCGACAACTCGCGTATTGCGGGAAAGCAGCAGATTCACAATCGCTTGGCTTTTGATGAAAACGGCAAGCCAAGGCTTTACGTATTCTCGACCTGTCGGCAGTTTATCAGGACTTTTCCTTGCCTCGTTTACGATTCCTCCGACGTCGAGGACGTAGACACCTCGGGCGAGGATCATATCTACGATGAGCTTCGCTACGTTTGTATGGAACGTCCCGTGCCCGCGATAAAGAGGATGAAGCAGAGTCTGATCCTCTCGGCAGATCCGCTTGATCTTTACCGTCAGAGTACCGATAACTACACGGTAAGGGCAAGATTTAAATAAAAAGAAAGGAATTTACCTAATGAACGAACATAAAATGGCAACCCCCGATCTGTCCTTGGCGATCAAAACGCTTATCCGATATAAAAGGGAGAAGGCGGAGCTTGAGAGCAGGATAGCGTCGGAAAGTGATGTGTGGCGCGCGGTCTATACCGGCGGCGACTCGTCGTCGTGGATATTCAACAGTATAGTTAACAAACACGCCGACATCATCGACAGTATTCCGTCCTGCGTTTGTCTCCCAAGAGAAAAGCGCGACGAAAAATATGCCGAGACACTGTCCAAGATAATCCCCGTTATCACGCAAAGATGCTGCTTTGAGCAGACCTATTCCGACAACTGCTGGGAAAAGCTCAAGCACGGCACCGCCGCGTACGGAGTATTTTGGAATAACGCGCTTGAGGACGGACTTGGCGATATCGACATTCGCGCGCTCTCTATGGAGGACATATATTGGGAGATCGGCGCGATCGATATTCAGGATTCGAAGAATCTCTTTATTGTTTCGCTTTGCGACGTCGAAGCACTTGAAGCAACGTACGGTGTCGATTACAGCGAGCTGCGCGAGCAGGACAGCGCCCTTGCCTCGTCGCTTGGAATGAGCGCTACCGACGGCAAGTGCGTCGTTGTAGATTGGTACTATAAAAAGTATCTTTCGGATGGCTCGGCGATATTGCACCTGTGCAAATTCATCGGAGACCGCATACTGTACAGCTCGGAGAGCGATCCGAGTTGTGCTGAAGGCTGGTACGAGCACGGTCAGTACCCGATAATATTCGATAGAATGTATCCAACGGGGCTGGCATACGGCTTTGGCATTATTGCGACGTCGGTCGAGGCACAGAGATACATCAATCGCATCGACGATAACATACTTGAATATGCGGATTGGGCATCTCGCGTGCGCTTTTGGGCGAAACGAAGTCTCGGAGTCAACGAAAAGGAGTTTCTTGACCTTGATCGAAGCATCGTAGAGGTCGAGGGCGACATTGACGAGGAAAAGCTCCGTCAGATCGAGATATCCCCCATCAACGACTCGGTAATGGAGGCGAAGCTGCTCAAAATTGAAGAGCTCAAGACCGTCACAGGCTCGCTCGACGTCTCGCAAGGTGGAATCACGAACGGTGTCACTGCGGCATCGGCTATCAGTATTCTTCGCGAGGCGGGAGCCAAGACGTCGCGTGACGGTATCGAGGAGACCTATCGAGCTTACGTCAAAATGATAACTTTCGTCATTGAGCTGATACGTCAGTTCTACGACGAGACCCGAGTTTTCCGTATAATCGGAGAGGACGGATCGAGAGAATATCTCGACTTTTCGGGCAAGAGTATACGAGCTGACGAAAACGGCAGAAGACCTCATTTTGATATTGAGATCAACGCGGTCAAAAAGGCTCCGAGCGAGTCCGAGAAGAAAAATCAGTTTGCAAAGCAGCTTTACGAGTCAGGCGCGTTCAGACCCGAAAATGCCGCACAAACGTTGCTTATGCTCGAAATGATGGATTTTGAAGGAGTCGGAATGCTCAAGGCATCGATCCGTTCACTCTACGGAGACGGAAAAGAGGAGAAAAAATGATTAAGGCGGAGTTTTCAAGGTGTGAGGGAGACTGGTTCAGATTGAGGATAGACGGCCACGCAGGGTATGGCGAGGAGGGCAACGATATCGTTTGCGCCGCCGTGTCGGGCATATTCTATTCGCTTTGCGGCTATCTTTCAAACTTTTGCTCCGACGAGATCAGGCTCGACTACATGGGCTCGGGTCACGCAGAGGTGCGTTGTTCTGCGGTTGGTGAGGAGGCTATGAAGCTTGCCTGCATCGGCATCTGGCAGATCTCGCTGACGTATCCCGAGCATCTTGAGGTCAAGAACAACGCGTGGAATTGGAAAATGAATCCCTGCCGCGCGTAAAGTCACCGAGAACGGTGGGAAAGGATTACGTTTTTACTTATGAAAGAAAACAAAACGGAGATCTTCGAGAACGAAGACGCTATCGGGGCGTTACCCGAGGGTGAGAGCGCAGAGGACGGCGAGCTTTTCGAGGAGAGTGAAACTCTCTCCGCAGAGGAGATAAGACGTAGCGAGCGCGCCGAATACGACAGGCTTATCAGATCGCGATTCAAGGATTTTTACACCGAAGACACGCAGAAGATGATAAACCGACGTTTTCGCAAGTACAAGGAGCTTGAGGAGAGGTTGGGGGCAATCGAGGAGGCAAAAAATGCGGAAAATGCCGAGAAGTCGAAAAAATTAACCCGCGACGATCTTGTGGCAAGGATCCGCGAGTCCTCCGAGGAGCTTAAAAGGGAATTCAGCGATTTTTCCGAGGAGCTTGCCTTAAACTCCGAAAAATTCATTGAAATTGCGACGGCGCTGCTCGAGGACGGCAGATTTGGGCTGTCCGACGCTTATAAGCTCTCACATTTCGACGAAATAGTCGGCAAGACCGCGCTCGACGCGGCAAAGGCAACCGAGGAGAGAGTGCTCGGGGAGATCAGAAGCAAAAGAGCGAGACCGAATGAAAACGGACTTGCTCATCGCTCGGGCGCAGCTCCCTTCGACGTTTCAAAATTGACCCGTGCAGAGCGCGCAAAGCTTGCAAAACGCGCGGCAGGGGGAGAGAAGATCAAGCTTTAAAGAAGCTTCGGTCTTAACCGAAATATCAACCATTCAACAAAAGAAAGGAACAACAAATATGACTATTTTTAACTTGGATCTTCAGCTTTTCGGCGCAGGCGACAAGGTGCTCGGAACCGATGGTGAGATCAATACAAAGAACGGTGACGTCACCGCGTACACCGAGGGAGAGGGACTTTCTCCCGAGATGAAGACCTATTATTCGGACTATCTTATCGACAATGCCGAGCCTGCTCTCGTTCACGATCGCTTCGCGCAGAAGCACGCGATCCCCACAGGTAACGGCAAGTCGGTACAGTTCCGTAAATACGATCCGCTGCCCAAGCTGACGGATCCTATCGCCGAGGGTATCACCCCCACAGGACAGACCATCAATATGGGCATCGTGAACGCGACCGTAGCGCAGTACGGCGGCTATGTTGAGCTCACCGACCTACTTCTCATGACCGCCATCGACAACAATCTCTGCATGGCGACCAAGCTTCTCGGCTCTCAGGCAGGCAGAACCCTCGACACCATCTCCCGCGAGGTGCTCGTCGGAGGTACTAACGTCCAGTATGCCGAGGGTGAGGTCAGCTCCCGTAGCCAGCTCGTCGGAGGTAATGAGAACAGAGAGGACAACCACTACCTCACCGTTGACGCGGTTCGCAAGGCGGTCAGATTCCTCAAGAATCAGAACGCAGAGAAGATCGATGGCGCGTACGTTGCGATCATTCATCCCGACTGCGCCTACGACCTTATGAGCGATCCCAACTGGAAGTATCCTCACCAGTATGCCGATCCCTCGGCTATCTTTGAGGGCGAGATCGGTCGTATCGAGGGAGTTCGCTTCATCGAGAGCACCGAGGCCAAGGTGTTCCACGCTGAAGACCTTGCCGAGAACGCGAGAACTCTCACCGTAAGCACCGCGGCAAATAACTCGGCTACGGTCAGCTTCAAGACCGACGCTACCGTTGCTGACGGCGCGCTCGTGGGCAGAGAAGTGCTCATCGAGGGCAAGAAGTACTACGTTTCGGCTAACACTTCGTCCTCTATGACTCTTTGCACCGACAGTACCAAGGCGACCGCAGCCTCCGTGACCTGCTCGGCAAATGCGATCATCTATCCCGGTGAGGCAGGCGCTAACGGTGTTGACGTCTACGCGACCCTCGTCTTTGGCGAGAATGCGTACGGCACAACCACCCTTGCCGACGGCGGACTTGAGCACATAGTCAAGCAGCTTGGCAGCGCGGGCAGCTCCGACCCTCTCAATCAGAGAGCGACTGTGGGCTGGAAGGCGACCAAGGTCACCGTCCGTCTTGTCGAAGCGTTTATGATCCGTATCGAAACTGCGGCTTCGGTCTGATCATAGCCTAGACTGAACTTTGGGGCGAGCACTCTGCGGAGGGCTCGCTCCTCCCAGACTACATCTGAACAGAAAGGATCATTGATATGACTAAATTCAACGAGGCAATAGCGGCGCTCAAGGAGGAATACGAGCTCAAGCTTGCCGAAAAGGAAGCCGAGAATGCGCGCCTGCGCGGAGAAAAAAGGAGCGCGGATGAGCGCGCGATAGAGGCGGCGAAGGAATACGAGAGATATCTCAACGAATACATCTCGGTCAAGCTTTTCAAGGACAACGACCGCTATAAGGACGACGTTTACGTTGCGGTGAACGGCCAGAACTGCATCATCAAGCGCGGCGAGTGGGTAAAGATCAAGCGCAAATTTGCGCTCGTGCTCGACGCATCCGAGATTCAGGATATGAAGACTGCAGAGTTCATCGAAAGAGAACAAAAACGCTTCAGTGAAGCTAATTGAATATAAATAAAAGCCGCAGAGCAGTCCCAAACGACGCTTTTGCGGCTTTAGGTTATTGACATCTCGGCGGCGAAGTGGTATAATTTACTTGTAAAAGTATCGTTTTATCCAAACGAGGAGGTTTTTTATGAAAAAGCTTGGTTCAATGACAAAAAAGGGCAAGATAATTCTGTCGGTCGTATCGGGAATTTTGTTCACCGCGATCTCGTTTTATATCACGTTGCCTCCGATAAACCCGATGGCGCCTGAATTCTGGTCGTATCTTATGTTCGTGATAGCGTCGT
>JAZSGD010000273.1:0-6202 GCA_045532555.1 Eubacteriales bacterium
CTCGGGCTCATTTCCAATACAGTATTACTACGTTGACGAGAAGCATCCCAGATACGTCATGCGCCTGCATTGGCACCGCGAATTTGAGCTTGTCAGAGTCATCGAGGGCGAGCTTGCGCTATACCTCAACAACGAAAAGCATATTGCGACCGCGGGCGACGTCGTATTTATCGCGTCGGGCACGCTCCACCGAGCCGAGCCCACCGATTGCATCTACGAGTGCGTTGTTTTTGACCTGAGCATCGTTTCGGGCTACAATAATACGAAAATTTCGTCGATGATCCGCCCGATCATAAGCGGAGATATTGAGACCGATATTACCTGTGATAGCGCCGCGCCTGTTGCAAGAGAGCTTATCAGATCAGTTGCCGAGGCTGGAGATTACTTCGAGCTTAAGGTCTCGTCGCTTGCCGCGGAAATGATCTACGAAATGTATTCGTCGGGGGCAGTGCGCGCACCGCAGGACGAAAACAAGCGGCTCATCCACCGCCGCGCGCTTATGACTTTGCTTCTTGATACGATCGAGAGGGAATATAGCCGAAAAATAACCCTCGCGGAGCTTGCCGAGATCGCACAGATCAATGAAAAATATTTATGCCGCTTCTTCAAGGAGTTCACAGGGCAGACCCCGATCGACTACATCAACCGCCTGCGCGTCGACCGTGCCTGCTACGAAATGACGGTCAACAAGCTCAACGTAACCGAAACGGCGTTTGAATGCGGCTTCAATGAGCTGAGCTACTTTTCAAAATGCTTCAAGAAGTATAAGGGCGTCTCGCCGGGGAAGTATCGCTCTGAATTCTGCTCGGAGAATGGGGAGATCAAAAATGCAAACTGAAACAAGATGCTTTTGGTGTAATCTGAAAAACCCGATCTACGTCAGATATCACGACGAGGAATGGGGAAAAATTCGCACAGACGACGAATATCTCTTTGAAATGCTCCTGCTCGAGTCGTTTCAGGCGGGCTTGTCGTGGGAGTGCGTACTAAATAAAAGGGAGCACTTCAGAGCGGCGTTCGATGGCTTCGAAAGAGAAAAAATAGCCGCTTACGGCGAAGATAAGCTCTCAGAGCTTTATGAGAACAAGAATATTATCCGAAACCGACTGAAAATAAAAGCCGCGGTCACAAATGCCGCGATTTTCGGCAGGATCGTCGACGAGTTCGGCAGCTTTTACGGCTATTTAAAGACCTTCACTCACGAAGAGATCATCTGTGAGTGCGATAAAACGACCTCGCCCCTCTCGGACGCGATCTCAAACGACCTGAGATCACGCGGAATGAAATTTGTTGGCACAACGATAATTTATTCCTACCTCCAGGCAGTAGGTATAATAAACTCGCACGATAAGACCTGCTTTTTGTATCCTGAAAAATAAAAGATCCGAGAACTGTACCGTTCTCGGATCTTTTGGTTAATTCGCCTCGGGAAGAATATTATCGATATCTATTTTTTCCTCAGGCGCGGCAAGACGGGGAGCCTTTATAATAAGCCTCGGCTCTGCCTTGTCAACTACGCATTCGCGAGTGATGATAACCTCCGCAACGTCGTCGCGAGAGGGAATTTCGAACATGATCTTGGTCATAACGCCCTCAATGATGGAGCGAAGTCCGCGCGCACCGATCTTTCTCTCGGTTGCAAGCTCGGCAATGCTGAGCAGCGCGTCGCCCTCAAAGGAAAGCTTGACTCCGTCGATCTCAAAAAGCTTCTGATACTGCTTTATGATCGCGTTCTTCGGCTCGGTGAGGATGCGGATAAGCGCATCGTTGTCGAGCTCTGAGAGCGAAACTATAACGGGGAGACGTCCGACAAGCTCGGGAATGATACCGAATTTGACGATGTCGTGCGCCGTAACGTCACCGAAAATGCCCTTATTTGCACCCTCGACCTTCTTTTCAGCCTCACCCGAGAAGCCGATAAGTCTCTTGCCCTTGCGCGCCTCAATGACCTTGTCAAGTCCGTCGAACGCGCCGCCGCAAATAAAGAGAATATTCTCGGTGTTGATGCGGATGAACTCCTGAATGGGATGCTTACGTCCGCCCTGCGGAGGAACGTTAGCGATCGTGCCCTCAAGGATCTTCAGAAGTGCCTGCTGAACGCCCTCACCCGAAACGTCGCGGGTGATAGAACGGTTTTCACTCTTTCGCGAGATCTTGTCGACCTCGTCGATATAAATAATACCGTGCTCCGCGCGCTCAACGTCAAAATCCGCCGCCTGAATAAGACGAAGCAGAATATTCTCAACGTCCTCACCGACGTAGCCCGCCTCGGTAAGAGTGGTCGCATCCGCGATAGCAAAGGGAACCTTGAGCGTCTTTGCCAGAGTCTGCGCGAGATAGGTCTTTCCAACGCCCGTAGGACCGATCAGAAGCACATTGCTCTTCTGAATATCGACTCCGTCGTCCTCCTCGGCGGCTCTTTTCGCGCGTTTGCCTCGGTTTGCATTTTCCTTGGAGAGAATTCTCTTGTAGTGGTTGTAGACCGCAACGGAAAGCGCAACCTTCGCCTCGTCCTGACCGATAACGTGCTCGTCAAGAGAAGCCTTGATATCCATAGGCTTCGGCAGAGTGGAGAGGGAAAGCTCCTCTCCCTCGCTTACGACCTCGGTGTTCTCAAATATCAGATCAGCGCAAGCCTCAACGCAGAAATCGCAGATATAAACGCCCGAAGGGGAGGGGATAAGAAAGTTGACCTGATTTTCGTTACGGCCACAAAAAGAGCAGTAACGAACGTTGTTCTGCGGGGTTTTGGTGTTTGATGACATCTTAATTAACCTTTCAAGGATTATTCGTGCTTGGTGATGATTCTGTCGATAAGACCGTACTCAAGAGCTTGCTCGGCGGTCATGAAGTTATCTCTGTCGGTGTCCTTTTCGATCTGCTCGATAGGCTTGCCCGTATTCTCGGACAGGATCTTGTTGAGCATATCTCTGGTGCGGAGAATAAGCTCGGCGCGGATCTTGATATCACTCGCCTGACCCTGCGCGCCGCCAAGAGGCTGGTGGATCATTATCTCACTGTGGGGAAGAGCGATTCTCTTGCCCTTTGTACCTGCGGAGAGCAGGAACGCGCCCATGCTTGCCGCCATACCGATACAGATGGTGGATACGTCGCACTTGATATACTGCATCGTGTCGTATATAGCCATACCCGCGGTGACAGAGCCGCCGGGGCTGTTGATGTAGAAGGAAATATCCTTGGTAGGATCCTGCGCCTCAAGGAAGAGCATCTGTGCGACCACGAGAGAAGCGGTAGCGTCGTTGACCTCGTCAGAGAGGAAGATAATGCGGTCGTTGAGCAGACGCGAGAAAATATCGTAGGAGCGCTCACCGCGTCCCGTCTGTTCGACTACCATAGGTACGAGTGCGTTGCGAATAATGGAGTTGTCCATATTTATTACCTCGTTTCGAAATATTATGTATTGAAGGAGTATGTGAGGGGATGCGTGCCTTCGGCGAGTCGCTTTTTGGAAAAAAGCTCCGCAAAAACTTTCAGGAATTTTTAGGTCCTTTTAGGGTGTCGGAGGATTTTTCACTTCGCTACGCTCGTTAAAAAGTCCCTCACTGTCGTTTTTATATTGATAAGGTATTGAACCTATGACTTTTTATCTAAATTTAATTCAAAGTTTCTTTAAAATAAGTTGAATTGTATCGGCTGGGTTCTAAAATGTTGCAACACGAAAACGAATAGCAGGCTGAAATTTGACTTGTCAAATTTCAGCGTCACCTCACGGCGGTTAGAACCACTTTTTCGGGAAGTTTCTTTGCCTACTTTCTTTTCAAAGAAAGTAGGGCGCATCTTCCACATCTTCGCAGAAAAGTCAAGTTTGCGCCGTGTAACGTAATATTGTCCACGGCGCAACCCTTTAAGTAAAATTATTCTTCTGTCTTAGCTTCTTCAGTTGCCTCGGGTGCAGCTTCCTCAGCTACGGGCTCTGCAACCTTCTTCTTGCGGGGCTTGGAAGCCTTCTTGGGAGCCTTAACGTTGTCCTTGACTACCTGCATAGCCTTTCTTACGCTGACGTCAGCCTTTACCATAGCCTCATCGACCATAGACTTAACCTGATCCTTGTCGATGTTGTAGGTGGTAGCGATGACCTCGTATTCAGCAGCGAGCTCTTCCTCGGTGACCTCAATAGCCTCTGCCTTTGCAATAGTCTCAAGAGCAAGACGAGCCTTGACCTGCTTTTCAGCCTGGGGTCTCATCTGCTCACGGAGCTTGTCAAGATCAAGACCGGTGTACTGGAAGTAGGTCTTGAGATCAAGTCCACTCTGGCGCAGACGGTTGTCGTAGTCGCGAACGAAGTTCTCGGTCTCAGCAGCGAACATAGCCTCGGGAATATCAGCCTCAAGCTTTTCGATGAGAGCGTCGATGAGCTTCTCCTCGAATTCAGCGTTGGCAACGTTCTCGTGTCTCTTCTCGATTTTTGCCTTAAGATCAGCCTTGTATTCATCAAGAGTGTCGAATTCGGAAACGTCCTTTGCGAAATCGTCGTCAAGCTCGGGGAGCTCGATCTTGGTGATAGCGTTTACCTTGCACTTGAAGCAAGCCTCCTTGCCTGCAAGCTCCTCTGCATGATAGTCTGCAGGGAAGGGTACGTTAACGTCGAACTCGTCGCCGATCTTGTGACCTGCAACCTGCTCCTCGAATCCGGGGATGAAGGAGCCGGAGCCAAGCTTAAGGGAGTAGTTCTCGCCCTTGCCGCCCTCGAATGCAACGCCGTCGATGAAGCCTTCAAAGTCGATCTTTGCGATATCGCCCATAGCCGCGGGAGTTTCGTCCTCAACCTCGATCTCACGGGACTGCCTTTCGCGGATAGTCTTGATCTCGTTTTCAAGTTCCTCGTCGGAAACGGGTTCAACTACCTTTGCGATGTCAAGACCCTTGTAGCCCTCGAGCTTACACTCAGGCTTTACGGGAACGATAGCCGAGAGAACAAGACCGTTCTCATCGATAGAAACGATGTCGATCTCGGGCTGACCAACGGGATCGATGCCTGCTTCCTTGATGGCAGCGGTGTAGTTTTCGGGAATAAGGTCGTTGATAGCGTCCTCATAGAATACGCCCGAGCCGTACATCTTCTCGATGATAGCGCGGGGAGCCTTACCGGCTCTGAATCCGGGCACGTTGATCTTCTTTACCTGTCTGCGATAGACCTTGTCAACAGCCGCGTCAAATACTGCTTTTTCGACGGAGAACTCGATTTTGATCGTGCTCTTCTCGCCCTGTTCTTGTTTCAACAATTTCATTGTTTAAAACCTCCGAAGATTTTATCTAAATATTTTTTTACATAAAATAATTCCCTGAAAATTGCCAAAATTATGCAAAAAGGGATTTTTACGCACACAAGTATATTTTATCTTTTTTTTGCCAATTTGTCAAGACTTTTTTGCATTTTTAGCTCCAAATTTCTCAAAAAATCAAGCACTTTTGATAAATAATCGACCTTTTAAATTTTCAACGGATAAAAATTCAGAAAATCCGACGACGTAAGCGTAAATTTTATGCCGTCGTGCTCAAAACGACCGGGCACGGAATAGGTGCCGTGTATGTGACCAAAATAACATTCACAAACTCCACGCTCCTTGAGCGCACCAACCAGCTCCTCCATTACGCAGTCACACCAAACGGGCGGGAAGTGCAAAAATACCGAGATAGGCAGTTCCTTACCCGACAAAACGAGGTGCTCCTCGCGAAGCTTTACCGCCGCATCAAGACTTAAATTGAGTCTTGTCAGCTCACGGTTGACTATCTTGGCATGGTCGACCTCGCCGACCGTCACCTGATGCGCCTCATCGGGAAACCAGCCGCGAGTGCCGCAAATTATCCTATCCTCAACAATATATGCGTTATTGTAGAGAATAGACAAAGTTGAAAAGCCTTTTTCTTCAAAAAAAGCATTCATTTTCGCCGCAGTGGACCACCAAAAATCGTGGTTGCCTTTGCCGATAAGCTTTTTGCCGTTGAGCGAGTCAAGAAAGCGAAGATCTGACTCCGCCTCGGGTAGTCTTGTCGCCCAGGAAATGTCCCCTGGGACTATAACCGTGTCGTCGGCACCGACCACGGCATTCCAATTTTTTTCAATTTTGGAAATATAGCCTTGCCACCGCGCACCGAAGACCTCCATAGACTTGTTGGTCAGCGAGTCGGTTGACAAATGCAGGTCGGATAAAACGAAAATAGACATCTGTTACCTCAAAAA
>JAZSGD010000049.1:0-2890 GCA_045532555.1 Eubacteriales bacterium
GAAAATCATCCCGACTGCCTGTCCGACATTCCCGGAATAAGTCTCAAAAAAGCCAAGCAGATATGCGAGGATTTCAAGGCGAAGGCGGGCATTCGCTCCGCGATGATGTTCTTCAGAGACTTTTTCGGCGCGGCAACGACCGTTAAAATCTACAAGCGTTGGGGATCTGCCGCGATTGATATTGCAAAATCCGACCCTTACCGTCTTTGCGACGAGATAGACGGAATCGGATTTGAGCGTGCCGACTCTATGGCGATGAAGCTTGGAATCGAAAAGGATTCCTATTCCAGACTTATAAGCGGAGTGGCGCACGTGCTCAAATACAACGCGGCGCAAAACGGTCACGTTTGTTTGCCGCGAGAAAAGCTTATTCCTGCTTCGGCACGATTGCTTGAAGCCGAAGAAGATCAGATAAATACGGTTATCGACGATATGATAGCTATGGGAAGGCTCAAATATTCCCGATTTAACGAAACCGTATATTTATACGACAATTTCGCTTACGAGTGCGAAAAATATATTGCCGAAAAGCTCGATCTTATTGACAAGGTATGTCCTGCAGTCAGCACATCTGATGCTAATATTTTTATAGAAAACGAAGAAAGAAAGAACGGCTTTTCGTATGCCGTGATGCAGAAAAAAGCGATAATCAGTGCGCTTGAAAACGGCGTTATGCTGCTTACGGGCGGTCCCGGCACGGGTAAGACTACTATAGTCAAGGCACTTCTTGATATTTTCAGCAGCATGGATATGAAGGTCGCGCTTGCCGCACCCACCGGTCGCGCGGCAAAAAGATTATCCGAGGCGACCTCTCACGAGGCGAGAACTATTCACCGATTGCTTGAATTTGAATATGCAACCGAGAATGGCGACCGACCCGGATTCAGACGAAACGAGACTGATCTGCTTGATGAAAACGTCATTATTATCGATGAATCGTCGATGATAGACAACATATTGATGTCAAGTCTGCTTCGTGCGATAAAACCCGGTGCGAGAGTTATCTTTATAGGCGATGCAGATCAGCTCCCGAGCGTTGGTGCGGGAAACGTGCTTCACGATCTGCTTGAGTGCGGCAGGTTTGCCACTATCAGACTCAACGAGATATTCAGGCAGGCACAGCAGTCCTTGATCATCACGAACGCGCACAAGATAAACCGCGGAGAGATGCCGAGGCTTGATATAAAGGATAATGACTTTTTCTTCCTCGCGCGAAACACCGACGAGGAGATCGCGTACACGGTCACCGATCTTTACAAGAACCGACTCCCGAGGACATACGGCGCACAGACGGTCGGAAACATTCAGGTCATTACGCCTTCAAGGAAGGGAGATGCCGGAACAGACAATCTCAACGTGATGATACAGTCAGCACTCAATCCCCCTAACTCCAAGCGGCGCGAGCACAAGCACAGAGAGCGAGTTTTTCGCGAGGGCGACAAGGTGATGCAGATCAAGAATAATTACGAGATCGATTGGACTCGCGAGGATGACGAAACCGGAACGGGAATTTTTAACGGCGATATCGGAACTATTCTTCGCATCGACTCGTTTAACGAGTGCATGGAGATCGTCTTTGACGACAGACACGTGACCTATGATTTCACGATGCTCGAGGATCTTGAGCACGCGTATGCCATTACCGTGCACAAGAGTCAGGGCTGCGAATATCCGATAGTTATTATTCCTCTGTATCGCGCTCCGAGTATGCTTTTGACGAAGAATCTCTTTTACACGGCGGTCACCCGTGCACAAAGAATGGTGATACTTGTCGGAAGGGCAGACGTTGCCGAGGCTATGGTATCCAACACCCATACGAGCGCAAGGTATACTTGTCTTAAACAAAGATTGTTAAAATGATCAAAAATGAGAGAGGAGCTTTGTTTATTTGGTTTCTCTCTCTTTGTTTTATTGGTGGTTATGAAATTTTTTGAAGTTTTGAAAAATCTGTTTTTCGTTCCAAAGTGTCTTTCCTGCGACGAGCGCTTGTTGCCCGTGATTGAAGGTAACGGTCGCGGAAAGCTGTGCTTTTGCGATGATTGTCTTAAAAAATGGGATCAGGCAAGGGGGAATATTTGTCCTGCCTGCTCCGAGATCGCTGCGACCTGCTCCTGTCTGCCTAAATTTTTCAAGGATAATCAGCCGAGCGTGCCGTCGGTTTGCTTTTACAATCCGAAATCGAATGACATTCAGACAAGAGCAATACTTAAAATGAAGCGGATAAATAATTCGCATTATTTTGAGTTTATGGCAGAGGAGCTTTATCCATCTCTTGAAAATTTGTTTTTTGAGACGGGAATAAAGCCGGCGGAGTGTTTATTCACATGGATTCCGAGAAAAAGGGCTTCGGTCTCGAAGCACGGATTTGATCAGGGCAGGGAGCTTGCGAAAAAAGTCGCTAAGATGTTCGGCGCTTCGGTAAAGCCTGTGTTTTTCCGCTTTGCAGGCGAGGAGCAGAAGACTCTTTCCAAAAAAGAAAGAAAAGAGAATGCCGAGGACTCGATATTTTTGCTCGGATCGGGGATCGGACGCAAAAGAAGGCGAACAAGGAAAAGCTTTGCAAAGGGCAAAACGTTCGTAATAATTGATGACGTGTTGACGAGCGGTGCGACGCTCAAAAGAGGAGTCGAGCTTCTGAAATCGGCGGGTGCCGAGGTGGCGGTTGTTGCCTGCCTCGCGAGGACCGAGGTCAAGGCGAAAAAATGAGGTATTATCGACACCCTTTGAGGCAAAAAAACAACAATCGACGCGGCTTTTCACGGTTCGATTTTTTGTTTTCTGTAAGTTAATGATATATTTATAAAAAATATTTGACTTTTGGTAATATTTTGTTGTATAATTAAAATGGTAGGGTGGGTTTCGTCGTCTTGCGCGGTCGGAGACGCCCGAA
>JAZSGD010000352.1:0-9106 GCA_045532555.1 Eubacteriales bacterium
TCGGCATCGGAATGTCCGAGTAGTCCCTTGGAAAAGGGAATATCAACGCCGCCGATAATACATTTTCTGCCCTCCACGAGCTTGTGAACGTCATATCCGTGACCGATTCTCATTCATCTTCACCGTCATCCTTCTGTGCCACTTCAGCTCTTGCCTTTAAGATTGCCTCAGCAAAGTAAATATCCATAGGTTCTGTGACCTTAATGTTTTCACGCGAGCCCTCAACAAGCTTGACTGGGATCCTTATATGCTCAAGCAGAGAAGCGTCGTCCGTGCCTTCGAACTTTTCGTCACGAGCAATGTATGTAGCCGCACGGAATGCGTTTGTCTTGAAGACCTGGGGGGTCTGCGCCTGCCAAGTCAGCTTCCTTTCGGGAGTGCTCTCAATAAACGCACTCTTATCTCCGATCTTAACAGTATCTACTGCCTTGACCGCCAAAACAGCGCCGCCGTGCAGATAAGCGCTGTGACAAACTCTTGAGATCATCTCCTGTGTAACAAGACATCTCGCCGCATCGTGAATAGCGATAAATTTTGACTTATCGTTAACCGCATCCGAGCCGAATCTCGCGGATTCCTGCCTGGTCTGACCGCCCTCGATCACCTTAAAAGGCTTTGTAATGCCATATTTTTCTGTATAGCCCTCGTATCTTTCAACCTCGTCTGTTTTTGCAACGAGAATTATCTCATCGATAAAAGGGGATTTTTCAAATTCTATCAAGGTACGCGCAACAACGGGGAGTCCGCCGACCTCACAAAATTGCTTGGTCACGTCTCCTCCCATACGCGAGGATGCACCTGCCGCAAGAATAACTGCCGACGTATAATATTTCTTTTCGGTCTTTCCGATTATCGCACGCAAAACCTCCGCTATCTTGTGAGGCTTGTCCTGTCTTTCAGCCATTTTAAAACACGCCCTTCCTTAAATCAGTTTTCTTTTTCTATATCGGCAAGCATATTGACTCTGTCAGTATGTCTGCCGCCCTCAAATTCGGTATCAACAAAGAGGTCGACCATATCGCAGGCAAGTCCCGCGCCAACGACTCGACCGCCGAAACAGAGAACGTTTGCATCGTTGTGCATTCTCGTCATTCTTGCCGAAAAGGTGTCGGAGCAACAAGCCGCGCGGATGCCGTTATGCTTGTTAGCCGCGATCGATATACCGATACCCGTTCCACAAACGAGAATTCCGCGCTCGAATTCACCCGACTGTATTCTCTTGCAAAGTGCACGGGCATAATCTGGATAATTGCAGGACTCGGTAGAGTGGGTACCCACGTCCGTAACCTCGATGCCTCTTTTTTCAAGATGAGCGATGACCTCTTTTTTTAGCTCAAAGCCACCGTGATCAGATCCAATAACTATCTTTTTCATAATAACACCATTCCGTTTTTATTTATCCGTTGAGTCCAAGACGCTCGCTTCTCTCACGTTCAGCTTGCGAGGGGCGCAGATAGATCGGTACGATCTGTGCATCCGTGAGCACCTCTCCAAGCTTATATTTTTCAAGCGCACAGCAAGCAACGCTATACGCGCTCTGCAGCCTCGATCTTTCGGGAACGAAGCCGATTCTTGTCTTCTTAAAGCCCCTTTCGGTGATAGAATAGCCATCTCCGCAAAGGAATATCGGCTTATCAAGCATGCAAAGATCCTCATCAAGCTCCTCGATAGAGAGAGCTCTGTCGGGGCAGAGTCGCTTAATATTCAAGCCGTCAGACTCAAATAAAGCGTTGTAGACCTGATTTCTTCTGGCGTTCATAACGGGGCAAAGTATACCGCTATAGCCCTTTAAATTGTACGCAAGCGCATCAAGTGTTGAGACCGATACGCAGGGCTTGTTTTTTCCGTAAGCGAGACCCTTGATCGTTGCAACACCTATTCTTACTCCCGTAAACGAGCCGGGGCCTGTGCTGCAGGCAAAGAGCTCGATCTCATCAAGCTCGGTCTCTGATATCTTCAATATTTGTTCAACGACGGGCAGAAGCGTTTGCGAATGTGTGTTCCCCGTATTCACCGTCATTTCGGCAATCAGGCGCGTATCTTCACAGATCGCGGCAGAGCAAACGTCGGCAGTCGTATCAAGAGATAGTATTTTCATATTTTAAATCAAGCTCCAATGTAACTTATAACAATGTTTCGCTTATCGCCAAGGTCTGCTTTCTCGATCTCGACCTTAATGTAAGAATCGGGAAGCGCGTAGGGAATCATCTCACACCATTCGGCGATACAGACCGCGTCAGCGCGCAGATAATCGTAAAATCCAATCGAATAAAGATCATCCTCATCTGCAATGCGGTACATATCAAAGTGATAGACTCTTTTGATGCCGCCCGCGCAAGCGGGGCACTTGTATTCATTGACCAAAGCAAATGTCGGAGATTTGACCGTGGATGAAGGGCACAACTCCGAGCAAAAGCCTCGTACAAACGAGGTTTTTCCCACTCCGAGATCCCCGTACATAGCCACGAATCTCGGCAGAGAAGCGTCGCTTGATATCAATCGAGCCAGCGATCGACCGACCGCCTCTGTCATTTCCGTGCTTTCTGTAAATTCTTTAATAGGGAAATTCATAATCAAAACTTAGTCTCAACGAAGCGTTTTTTCCATAGATTCTATCGCTGCAACAAACCTTGCGTCATTTCTGATGCCCGCCCAGATACGATTGGAGAATCGACCGCGCAAAAGCTTTGCACAAAGCGTAAGACCTTCAAATCCCTCGGGCTTTTCGTTCTTGTATTCAATAGTATTGAGCAGAACAGAAGCATATCTCGCGCTATCGGGCAGAGAATCAAAATCAATTGCGTACTTTGCCATCTTCTCCACGCATTTTATCGCGGTAGCACGGTCGCCCTTGAGCAGATAAAGCATAGCTAACTGACGGTAAGAATTTGCCAATCTGTCGTTATAATACAGATAATCGTCGCCGAATATGACCTCAAAAAGAGCCACGCCCTTTTCCATGATCTCAATCTTTTCGTCTATCGTATAGTGATCCTCGGAAATGTCGGGAACACAAGCGATATTATACATGTGCCACCACATGTTATCGGCAAACTCCATAATATTGACCTGCGCCTGCTTGAACGCGGTCTCGCCCGTAAGCACGGTCGCCTTAACGATCTCCTTACTGTAATCCATTCCGTGAAGCTTGTCGGCAATATCAAGAGCCATTCTGTCGTTTCCAAGCTGATGAGAATATATATCACAAAGAGTCTTTTTAGTTTCGTCACGAAGCTCGTCGTCGGTGCAGAATTCAAGAATATGATTGCAAAGCGACACCGCCTCCATAAGATCGTTCTTTCTTGGTTTTCCGCTTGCGGAAATAGCCGACAAGACCTTAGCAAGCTGAAGCTGGATCTCATAAGAGGAGGGAATCTCGGCATAAGCCTCGCGCAACAGCGCAAGACACTCACCAAGCTTTTCGTTATCGGCAAGAAGCTCGGCATTTTCAAGATATTCCTTTATTTTCGATTCCTTCTGAACACTGTCATAGCAAAGAAGCTCATCCATTCCGATTCCAAAGAAATCAGCGATCAAGGGAAGAGTTTCGATGTCAGGATAACATATCTCCGATTCCCAACGGGAAACAGCCTGAGGAGTTACTCCGAGATAAGCGGCAAGCTTGTCCTGAGTAACGTCGTTGTTTTTTCTGAGAAGACGAATTTTTTTACCAATTTTTATCTCAATCATTTTTTCAAACCTCACGTGAACGATGTAGATACAATATACGGTTATATTATATATCAAAATAACACGAATGTCAATATTTAATTTACACGAAGAAACGAATTGTTGAAAAAATATTTTTCGAAAAAAATCGAAAACCCTCTTTACTTTCGTTTAATTAAGTGGTAAAATATTAATAGTGAGCAAATAGTCTAAATACAGCCTTGATATTTCGTTCCCCAAAACAAAAATTTCAAAGAGGTATCTATGAAAAACAATCACGATGAAAACATCGAATTTCTCTACAAGTGTATCGCATCCTTAGATACACCCGAGGAGTGCAAAAATTTCTTTGAAGACATCTGTACTAAATCAGAGCTTATTGAAATATCCCGCCGTCTTAAAGCCGCAAGAATGCTCAGCGAGGGCGTAATATATGCAGACATCGCCGCGCAAACAGGACTCAGTACTGCTACAATCAGCCGCGTCAATCACTGCATAAAATACGGTAGCGAGGGATATCTCAAAGCGCTTGAAAAGGTGAAATTAGAAGAAAAGAAGCACTCAAAATAGTCTCGATCCTGCAGGGAAAGGTAGAAAAATGCCCGCTTACGACTCCATAGCCTCGGTATACGATAACATAAATTCCGAGATAAATTATTCCGCCTGGGCGGATTTTATTGAGAATTGCTTTAATAGATTTTTGTCTCAAAAGCCTGAGCTTGTGCTCGACCTTGCCTGCGGCACGGGAAGTATGACGCTTGAGCTCGCATCGCGCGGATACGATATGATCGGCGCAGATTACAGCGAGGATATGCTCGCCGAGGCATACGACAAAGCATACGACAAAGAGATGTCGGGAGTACTGTTTTTAAAACAAGATATGCGCGCCTTCGAGCTTTACGGCACGGTAGGCGCTATCTGTTGTTGTCTGGACAGTATGAATTATCTCACAGGGGACGGCGACCTTGAAAAATGTCTTTCCTGCGTGCATAACTACCTTGATCCCGACGGACTATTTATATTCGATGTAAATACTCCGTATAAGTTCGAGGAAATATACGGAAATAATCACTATATTTTTGAAGATAACGACTCATACGGAAACGTTGCATTCTGCGGCTGGCAGAATGAATACGACGAGAAAACAAAGCTTTGCAATTTCTATCTTTCGGTATTTACCGAGGACGAAAACGGAAAATACACTCGCGCCGACGAGGTGCAGACCGAACGCTGTTACTCAAAAAACGAGCTTTCAGCCGCACTTGAACGATCAGGCTTTGAGCTTATCGGATTTTTCGGTGATTGGGAATTTGGAGCGCCGAAAGAGAACTGCGAGCGCTGGTATATAGTTGCACGAGTAAAGAAATAATCATGAAATTCAAATAATTGCGCTCTTAAAGGGCGCAATTTTGCAAATAAAGTATGCTAAAATACGTTTGAAAGGACGTTAAATAAAATGGGACAGTCAAAAATATTGCGCGCCATGACGAGTGACGGAAGCGCAAGAATACACGTAATCAATTCAACAGATATAGTAAACAAGGCAATCGGCTATCACAACACCTCAGCCACCGCAACGGCAACGCTTGGCAGACTTCTGACCGTCACGTCTATGATGGGCTGTATGCTTGGCGACAAGGACGACACTATAACCGTCTCCCTCAACGGTGACGGACCTGCGGGCAGAGTTTTGGCGATCGGAGACTATATAGGCAATGTTCGCGGATATATTCAGAATCCCAACGTTGAAATTCCGCTCAAATCCAACGGCAAGCTTGACGTCGGAGGAGCAGTGGGTAAAGGATTCCTTAACATAATCAAGGATATGGGCTCGTCGGAGTCCTACAACGGCTCGATTGATCTCGTTTCGGGAGAAATCGCCGAGGATATTACCGCGTATTACGCACAGAGTGAACAGGTACCGACTGTTTGCGCGCTCGGAGTTCTCGTCGATACCGATCTATCCTGCAAGGCGGCTGGCGGCGTTATCATTCAGCTTTTGCCCTTTGCAGACGATGAGACCGTAACGAAGATCGAGAAAAACGTTCCTTTCCTTTCAAACGTATCCCGACTTTTCGATAGCGGAATGTCAAACGAGGAGATCGCGGCTCTCGCGCTTCAGGGAATAGACTACGACCTCTTTGATTCGATAGACGTGGACTATCTCTGCACCTGCTCGAGAGAAAGAATGGAAAAGGCACTCAGATCTCTCGGTGAAAAGGACCTCCGCAAGCTCTTTGACGAGCAGATAGCCGAGGGCAAGCCCGAAGAACTCGAGGTCGAATGTCGCTTCTGCAATTCGAAATATACATTTACACCAAAAGACGTTTTATAAACTATTTGTGCCGCCCACGGCGGCAGAACGGAGGTTAATATGCTCTATTCAACAACCTTGGACATTCTGGCAATAAACTTCGGCAGAGAAAAGGGAATCGACATAATTGCCGACGCGGGCTTTCCCGCAATCGATTTCTCCTTATTCAGAGATCTCGACTTTGCCTTTACTCCCGATTGGAAAGAAAATACTAAAAAGTTCAAGGAGATAGCAGACCGTCGCGGTGTAATTTTCAATCAGTCTCACGCTCCCTTTGGCGGCGGTTGGGAGAAATACACCAAAGAGACCGTACCTATGTTTCCCCGACTTTTCGAGGTCGTTTCAATGCTTGGAGTAAAGCAAATAATCGTTCATCCGATACAAAAAGTCCCGTATCTTGGACGTGAGGAGGAAATGTTCGAGATAAATATGGAGTTTTACAACTCTTTGGCACCCTATGCCAAAAATTGCGGAGTAAAAATTGCCCTTGAAAACATGTGGCAAGACAGACCCGTTACACATTATATCTGTGACGACGTATGTGCTGATCCGCGTGAGATGAACCGCTATTACGACACGCTCAACGATCCTGAGACATTTACCGTCTGCCTCGACCTCGGTCACGTTGCCTTATGCGGACGTGAGCCACAGGACGCTATAAGAACTATCGGTCACGACCGTCTCGGTGCTCTGCACGTTCACGACGTAGACTACGTTCGCGATCTCCACACACTTCCGGGTTGCGCAAGGATCAACTGGGATGAGGTGTGCCGCGCTCTCGCTGATATTGATTACAGCGGAGATTTTACGCTTGAGTCAGATAATTTTCTTCAAAAATATGACGTGGAATTCCGTCCTACCGCAACGAGATTTATGGCGGATGTCGCCAAGCATCTTACGGACAAAATCGAAGCATATAAAGCTCTGAAATAACGATAAAAAAGCTGAGGCAGATGCCTCAGCTTTTTGTATATTGTTTTTCAAAACCGATTTTAAAGGTTTATCTTGCGTTGGTCCTCACTTTTCTCTACGCCGCATTTTTCTGTAGATCGACGGCGTAAATCCCGTGATCTTCTTGAAGGTCTTGGAAAAATAGTTGGGATTATCAAAGGAAAGAGCATATGATATTCCCGCAACGGACATCTCGCTCTCGCGGAGCATCTCCTTTGCCTTCTGTATCTTCAGTTTTGTAAAATATGCCATCAGAGAATTTCCCGTAGTCTTTTTAAACTGCCTGAAAATATAGGATTTATTATAGTGCAGAATGTCACATATATCCGACACCGAAAGCCGCTCGGTGATATGCTCTTTCATATATTCGATAACTCTGTCGCTTATTCTTTCGTCAAACTGCTCGCGGGGCAGAAAGACCGCCTCGGAGCTGTCACGCTCGGTCTCGTTGCGCATAAGAATTATGAGCAACAGCTCAAGATAGTTTTTAATAAGCTGCTGACCGCCGAGAGAGGGGTTTTCAAGCAGCTTCATTTTTTTCAAATCGGGGTCGGAGTAGGGAAGGTCAAAGGTGCGCTTGCTTTCCTCTATAATGGCGAAAATAATATGCAAAAGACTTTTGTCCACACTCATGTGGCGGTCTTCAAAATAGCGGATCGCCTCATTTTTGCATTCAAACGAAATGATAAAGACGTTGGGCGCGCGCTTTCCGTCGGCTTTGTGGGCGTGGGTCACTCCGGGCTTGTAAAAAATAACCTCTCCTTCCTTTAATAGCACCTCATTTCCGTTCGAGGAGCATATCAGATCTCCCTTGTAAGCATAGACCATCTCCCAGAAGTCGTGAGATTCCACATGGCTGACGAAATTTTTGTCAAATTCAAAGTAGTGAATGGTGACTATTTTGCTTATCACCAATAAGTTTTCGATTTTATGCTTGTAATATTTCTTTTCCATATCTTTATGGTAGCACACTTTTTTTTGTTTGTCAACAGATTAGGAATAATATTATCATTAAAAATTTATAATGGATTATTTTACTCATTTGGTGTATACATGTGCATTGATTTTTTCGCCAAATCAATGTAAAATATAAAATGTAAGAAATTTAACTTTCAGGAGGACGATATGAGAGTATTGGCGATAGGGGCTCACCCCGACGATATCGAGATTGCTTGCGCGGGCACGCTTCTCAAATGTAAGGAGAGAGGGGACGAGGTATTCGTTTGCCACCTTTCCAACGGCGACTTAGGTCACGAGATAATAGAACCCGACGAGTTGGGTGTTATGCGTCAAAAAGAGGCAAAGAATGCCGGAAGCCTTGGCGGATTTACCGTTATCTGGGGTGGATTTACCGATCTTTGCATTTTTGATAACAAAGAGGCGGTGGATAAGGTAGTCAAGGTCATCCGCGATGTTGATCCCGACTTTATCATCACCCACAATCCCGACGACTATATGCCCGACCACACAGCGACCAGCAAGCTGGTATTCAGCGCCTGCTTCTCGGCGACCGTCCCTCATTACAGTGCGGAGAGTGATAAACCTGCAAAGCTGGTTCCCATTTTCTATATGGACACCCTTTGCGGCGTCAACTTTAATCCCACCGAGTACGTCGACGTTACATCCTTTATCGAAAAGAAGCTTCAGATGCTCAACTGTCACGAATCTCAAATCGTATGGATGCGCGATCACGATAACATCGACTTTCCCGATATGGTAAAGACCTGTAGCCGTTACCGTGGCTTCCAGTGCGGCGCGGAGTACGCCGAGGGATTCCGTCAGTGCCTTGTTTACTTAAAGGGAACTACAAAGAGATATTTGCCTTGATTTTGTCAAAAACGGGACATTGAATTGCACTTTTCGAACAACCGCTTGTAAGCAGCTATTTACTATGATACAATATAATCAAAAGGAGAATTATTATGGATTTCTTATCAACAGTTAAGGGCTCTGCCCTCGAAGGATTTTACCCCGCAGGTTGGGATTTTGCCAAGATCGACGCGTGCGTAGGCGAACCCGAGACGGTTTGCAACCGTCAGGATTTCTGGAATCCCGATTTCACCCCCATAAAGTGCTCTAACCTCAACGAGTTTGAAACCTATATGGGTCACGAAATAGCCCTCAAGATCAAGGCGGCAAAGGATAAGGGGCAGAAGATCGCGTTTATCCTCC
>JAZSGD010000177.1:0-3142 GCA_045532555.1 Eubacteriales bacterium
CGCCGCAAGCGGCGGAATGGAGACTAATATGAAAAAATACGTTTTGGCGCTCGACGAGGGCACGACAAGCGCGCGAGCAATACTATTTGATAAAGAAGCAAACGTGGTATCCATGGCTCAGCACGAGTTTCCGCAGTATTATACCCACGCGGGCTGGGTAGAGCAGGAGCCGATGGAGATATACGCAAATCAGTACGCATCGCTTACCGAGTGTATAGCCAAAAGCGGAGTAGATCCCGAAGAGATAGCCGCGGTCGGCATAACCAACCAGAGAGAGACCGTTGTGGCGTGGAATAAGACCACGGGAAAGCCTATCTGCCGCGCGATAGTATGGCAGTGCAGAAGAACGGCGGATATCTGCCGAGAGCTCGAGAAAAAGGGATATGGAGAATACGTAAAGCAGAGCACGGGTCTGCGAATTGACCCATATTTTAGCGGAACAAAGATCAAATGGATACTCGATAATGTTGACGGCGCAAGAGAAAGTGCAGAGAAGGGTGAGCTGCTCGTCGGCACGGTCGATACGTGGCTTACGTGGAAGCTAACCGAGGGTAAGGTTTTCGTCACCGACCGCACGAACGCGTCAAGAACGATGCTTTGTAACATACATACGGGTGAATGGGATGATAAAATGCTTGAAATCCTCGGTATCCCGAGAAACATTCTCCCCGAGATCAGAAGCAGTAGTGAAATATACGGCTACTTTGAGTGTATGGGAACAGATTTATGTATCTCGGGCATTGCGGGAGATCAGCAGGCGGCACTTTTTGGACAGTGCTGTCATAGCGTAGGAGAGGCGAAAAATACGTACGGTACGGGATGCTTTTTGCTCACACATACGGGTGAAAAAGCGGTAGAAAGTCATCAGGGACTTCTTACCACCATCGCCGCGGGAGAGCAGGGCAGACCGATAGAATATGCCCTCGAGGGAAGCGTTTTCGTAGGCGGAGCAGTCGTTCGCTGGCTTCGTGACGAAATGAAGCTAATAAATAATTCTGCTGAAAGTGAACTTTTTGCACGTAGCGTTGAAAATAGCGGCGGTGTTTACGTCGTACCCGCATTCGCGGGACTCGGCGCACCTCATTGGGATATGCACGCGAGAGGAACGGTAGTCGGTCTGACGTCCGGCACAGGCAAAAACCATCTTATTCGTGCCGCACTCGAGTCGATAGCATATCAGACCGAGGACGTCATCTCGGCAATGAATGCCGATATGACTGCGATTGGCGGTGAGGGTGTCAGAAGTCTTAAGGTCGACGGCGGTGCATCGGCAAACGATCTGCTTACGCAAATGCAAAGCGATATTTCGGGCATTGAGGTCATCAGAGCTTCAAATGCAGAAGCGACCGCGGCGGGCGCGGCATATCTTGCAGGTCTCGCAGTCGGATTTTTCGAGAGCCGCGACGAGCTCAAGCGCCTTGTGGGAGAAAGCAAGCGATTCAATCCCGAAATGAGCGCAGAGGATAGAAACAAAGCCCTCGGTGGATGGAAAAGAGCAGTAAATGCCTGCCGAATCTTCACCGAGAACGAATAATGATAAAGTGAGGACAACATTATGTCTTATACAAAAAAAGAATTTACCGTTCCGTCCTGCGACGGCATACATAATCTTTCGGGAGTGGTCTATGTGCCCGACGGCGAAAAACGAGGATTTTTCCATATAGTCCACGGAATGACCGAGCATATCGGCAGATACGACCGCATAATGAGCACACTCGCCGATGCGGGCTATATCTGCTTTGGCTACGATAACCTCGGACACGGAAAAACCGTCAACGATAAGAGTGAGCTTGGCTTTATCGCGTCAAAGAAGGGATGGGATAAGCTTTGCCGTGACGTAAAGATATTTTCGGACGCTGTGAGAGCCGAATTCGACAGCGAAAATAATCTGCCGTACTATCTTATGGGACATAGTATGGGATCGTTTATAGTGCGCCTTGCAACCGAGAAATATGCCCGCCCCGATAAGCTTATAGTAATGGGCACCGGTGGTGCAAATCCCGCCGCAGGCGCAGGCCTTGCTGTCATTGCTCTGATCAAGCTTTTCAAGGGCGAGAGACATATCTCCAAGTTTGTCGACGACCTCGCTTTCGGTAGTTATACCTCAAAATTCAAGAGTGAAGAGAATTCAAAATCCTGGCTTTCGACCGATCTTGAAACACGCAACAAATATATCGGCGACGAGTATTGTACGTTCAAATTTACGGTAAGCGCAATGGGAGACCTGATGCGACTGTTGAAATATTCAAACCGCGCCGCTTGGTTCAAAAAGCTGCCGCGTATTCCCGTGATTTTGGTCGCGGGCGAGGACGATCCCGTCGGTAATTACGGCAAGGGCGTGCTTCAGGTCGAAGCAAGACTAAAAAAGCAGGGCCATAATGTCAAGTGTATCCTTTATAAAGGCGGCAGACATGAGATTTTGAACGACTTTACTTACGAAGCAGTGAGAAAAGATATAATTGATTTTATCGGTTGATAAATTGCTAATTATAATTCATAAAGAAGCGGTGGGTATATGCCTGCCGCTTTTTGAAAAAATGCGCAATTTAATTTCCCAAAACGCTTGACAAAATCGTTGCTTTATGGTATACTAACATTTGTTTGAAACACAAGATCCGCGGCATATGATGATCGGCAACGAGGTGTGGCTCAGTTTGGTAGAGCGCTACGTTCGGGACGTAGAAGTCGCAAGTTCGAATCTTGTCACCTCGACCAAAAAATCAAGCCGAACCTTGCGTTCGGCTTGATTTTTTGCCCGAGGTGACGTGTACCAAGAGAACTTCCCAACTAAATCCGAGCTTGCGAGGATTTAGTTAAGTGTTCTGAATCTTGTCACCTCGATTCCAAACAATTTGTATCCTTGCGTTCGGCTTGATTTTTTGCCCGAGGTGACGTGTACCAAATTATCTTTTGTTAATTCGAGGTAGTTATGAATACAAAAAGAAATTTGCTTTGTTTAATTTTAGTGCTTGTTGTGATTCTGACAAGCTGCAATCTTCGAGATTTTGATGTCGAAAACGACAGCTCGAGTGGAGATGAAACTACGGTTGAAACCGAAAGCGTCAATGAAACCACCGACGCGGATAGTAGCGAAACCACCGACGGATCGGAGAATAACGAAAATTCAGACTCCGAAACAAGC
>JAZSGD010000015.1:0-3304 GCA_045532555.1 Eubacteriales bacterium
ATCTTGCCGTCAAGCATGTCGGTCAGGGATGCCGCGATGAATAAAAACGCACCCGCAAGCGTCAAAATCGTGTCTACAAGCGGCTTGAAATCGGTAAATACGGGCAGTAGCATTACTACCATAAATATCGGTACCATTATCAGTCGCAGTACCGACAACTTGTTCGGAAGATTCATTTTCATTGTCTTTTTTTGCCTTTCTTTATTGTTGGGAAGTTAGTTAGATTGTGCTACGAGTTCTTAGGGAACTTTTTGGGAAAAAGTTCCCTAAAACCCTCAAAAACTTCCTGTATTTTGGGTTCTAACGAGGGTGAGATGACGCTGATTTTTCGGCAAGCCGAAAAAGTCAGCCTACTGAGATAATAAACGTCCTACCGTGTTGAACCCAAGATATATTATCTTACTTTAACTTGGAGAAACTTTGATTAAGTTATACTGGATCGGCTGGGTTCTAAACCGTAGCAATGCAAAAACGATAGTCAGGGATTTTTTCAAGGCTTGCCGAAGAAAAAATCCTACGACACCTTAAAAGCACCCCCAAAAATGCGGGAAAGTTCTTTGCCAAGCTTTCTTTCAAGAAAGCGGAAAAATCCTCGCACTCGCTAACATTCTAATCTTATTCCTGCAAAGCGAAACCGCAGAGATCGTATTCTTCGACTCGGCGAACCTTGACGCGAACGAAGTCGCCGGGAGCGATCTGTTTTTCGGATTTGAAGAAGACCTTGCCGTCGATCTCGGGCGCGTCCGCGGCGCTTCTGCCGAAGTAGAATTCGCTGACGGGATCGAAGTCCTCGCAGATAACGTCGATGATCTTGCCGATCTTTTCTGCATTTTTCTCCTCGTTGATAAGGAGCTGGGAGCGCATGAGAATATCCATGCGGTCTTGCTTGACCTGCTCGTCGATCTGATCTTCGAAATTGTATGCGGGAGTACCTTCCTCACGCGAGTAGGTGAAGACACCTGCGCGGTCGAATCTCTCGGACTTGACGAACTCGGCGAGCTCGGTGAAATCCTCGTCGGTCTCGCCCGGGAAGCCGACTATAAAGGTCGTGCGGATCGTGACGTCGGGGATCTCCTTCTTTATCTTTGCCAGAACCTCGCGAATGAGCGCACCGTTTCCGTGGCGGTTCATTCTCTTGAGCACCTTGTCGCTGATATGCTGAAGCGGCAGATCTATGTAGTTGAGAATTCTCGGATTGTTCTTCATCTCCTCAATAAGACCGTCGGTGATCTTGTCGGGATAGCAATAGAGCACGCGGATCCACGGAATGCTTGTCGCCTCGGTGATCTTGCGGAGCAGCTCGTCAAGACAGTACTTGCCGTAGAGATCTATACCGTAGCGCGTGGTGTCCTGCGCGATAATAGTCAGCTCCTTGACACCGAGCTCGTCGAGCTCGCGAGCCTCGTCGATCAGCTCCTCCATGGGACGACTGCGGAATTTTCCGCGAATGTCGGGGATCGCGCAGTAGGTGCAGCGGTTGTCGCAGCCCTCGCTGATCTTTAAATATGCCGCGTAGTCGGGCGTGGTCAGAACTCTGTCACCGCCGAGCGCGACCGTGTTTTTATCCTCGTGGGAGTAGTAGCGGCAGTCGGGCGCGTTCTTTTTGCGTTTTTTGCCGATATTTGCGGCAACGCTGTCGACCGCCTCTACGATATTGTGTATGCTGCCGACTCCGAGCACAGCGTCGACCTCGGGAAACTCGTCGAGGATCTCGCGTCCATATCTCTCCGCCATACAGCCCGTAACCACGATACCGCCGAGTGAGTGATGCTTTTTGAGGTATGCGATGTCGAGAATGTTGTCGATCGCCTCTTTCTTGGCGGATTCAATGAACGCGCAGGTGTTGATAATGACTATGTCCGCCTCGGTCTCCTCGGGAGTGATCTCGTGACCCGCGGAGGCAAGGTGGTGCAGCATGACCTCGGTGTCGAGCTGATTTTTCGGACAGCCGAGGGAAACGAATCCAATTTTCATATACTTTGCCTTTGTTTTGATTTTGTGAATTGAATAGCCACGTCTATAAGCCGGGTTCTGTCTTAAACGGTCATCAATCTTTGCTTTTCGTCGCCGAAAAGCTCTAACGCTCTCGCGTTATGCCACCTCGGAGTATCCTTGCGGAGTATGGGCGACTTCCTCCAGGGTGTTGCTTCGGATAGGGTTTACAGCAAACCTATGTTACCATAGGAGTGGGTGAGCTCTTACCTCACCTTTCCACCATCACCGAGGATGCCGTGGGGGATACAGAAGGCGCGGTTTTTCACTCGTAGCCGTACGAGTGTACGGCAGAGGGGAAAAACGCGGCTAAATAAGCGCATAAAAATTGGAATTCGAGCTTTTGCGAGAATTCCTACCTCAGCCCATTTGAAAAACAAACGAGCCGTCAGCGTAAGGACTTTGTCAAGCCTTGACCCGCGCTTATTGTTCTGTGCCCTCCACGACAGCCTCGGCAGTCTATTTCTGTTGCACTTTCCCGACGGTTACCCGTGGCTGACGTTATCAGTTATCCTGCCCAATGAAGCCCGGACTTTCCTCACGCGGAGACCTTTCGGCATGACCGCGCGCGACCGTTCGGCGTAGCTATTCATTATATTATAACATTAAATTATATAAATGTCAATCGGTTTGTAAAATTATCTTTGACCGAGGCGAACGAAAGGGCAGACTGTGAACGTCTGCCCTTAAATCGACAAAATATAAACAAATAATAGATAAATAAACCAAATATTACAAAATTCACTCGTTTTATAGGGTCTGGGGCAGGGTAACGGTGAAGCTCGAGCCCCTATCGACCTCGCTTTCGACCGTTATCTCACCGCCTGCAAGCGCGACGATTCGCTGAACGATGTTGAGTCCAATACCGTTGCCCTGAGATGCGTGAGAGCTGTCGCCCTGATAGAATTTTTCAAATATTCTTGCCTTGACCTCCTCACTCATACCGAGTCCGTCGTCGGATATGCGAAACTGCGTGCCGCCCTCGACCGCCTTCAGCGTGATCGCGATCCTTCCGCCCTCGCGAGAGAATTTGATCGCGTTGGAGAAAAGATTTATCCAGACGTGCGACATCATCTCCTCGTTAAAGACGTATTTTATTTCGTCGAGGTCGATGTCAAGCTCGATATTCTTGTCACTCCACGCCTTTTCGAGCAAAAGAATGCAGCTTCGTACCTGCTCGTCGAGATAAAACTCGCTTTTTTCGGTGACGATAGTCTGATTTTCAAGCTTTGTCAGAAGCAGAACGTTCTGCGACATCGTGGCTAGACGCTCGGATTCGGACACAATAATGTCAAGATATTCCTTTTTTTGC
>JAZSGD010000124.1:0-2467 GCA_045532555.1 Eubacteriales bacterium
GTCGGTTCTTTCCTTCCACATAGGCTGTACGGGTATGACCGTTGACGAATTATCTATAAACGAGCCGAATGCGTACGCAAGCGAGGTCTTACCTGTTCCCGACATACCCTGAAGTATCAAGATATGTGAAACCGACATTCCTGCGATAAATCTTCTGATATCTTCGATATCGTAATACAGTCCGTGGTTACTCGCAGCATAATTTCTGAAATTATCGCACAGCTCCTTGAGCGTTATTCCCTTGTCATAGCTCGCTCTCATATAGCTCTTTTCGTTCTCGTCGATCGTGCTCAGCATATAAAAGCGATCTCCCGTCTCCTCAGGCTCGTCTTTCTTCTCCTGGGGTGCGGGGGCAAACGGCAACTGCGTTACCACCGTTTTAGGCTCGGGCTTCATCAGGAGCAGAACAACGATGAGCGCAATAAGGAGAATGGGTATCGCGATCATAAATACTATTATTGCTCTGATGTGCTGAGGGCGCACGGTGCCGTTCAACATAGCGTCAAGATCAGCAGTGCTTAAAGCGTATGCCAGCAAAAGCGTGGCAACTGCAACCGCGATAATCAGAAATATCCACTTTTTATCTATCTGTTTATTTTTCATATCAATTATTCAAGACCGTTACTGTCGTCTTTCGTTTTCTTAAAATTATCAAGCTTGAGCGTGTTTTTTCTTATCTTTTTCTTGGTCTTTTGCCATTCTTTTTTATAGAATCGCAGGAAGGCATTGTACTGCCTTTCAAGCTCGTTAAAGCTTTCCTTGTCGGTAAAGTCGCCCAGATCTTCTCCGCGCTGGGCACGAACTCCATTGGCTATCGCCTCCGCTAATTCTAATCTCTCTTGCAGAGCACGACATTCGTTTTCCTTTGAGGTAAGATCATCGCGAACCGATTGAATCTCGGCATTCTTACGATCAAGTGACGCGGCAAAGCTTTGCTCCATTTCATTAATATGCAGACGAACCTCGTCCAGCTCCTTTTGATGCAACTCGTTGTTGACACGAAGCTCTTCCTTGTGCTCTTTACAAAGATTATCCATATCACTCTGGTGCTTCTTTTGAAGAAGCGCCTTCTCCATCAAGTGATTTTGCTTCTCGTCGATCAATTCCTGCTTAAGTGCATCGGTAACCTCGGTCAGCTCGCCGATTTTGGCTACATACTCACGCTCGGCTGCCTTCATAGCCGATATTTCATTTCTGAGCGACTCAATCTTCGAGCACTCGGCATCAAGGGCACGCACGTGCTTCTCAAGTGCAAGGATATATTCCTCGACGCTTGTCTCTGACTTTTTGAGTCTTCTTGAAAGTGCCTCAAGCTGCTCAGTCTTTTTCCTAAGCTCCTCTAACCTGCGGCGGTTTTCGCTATCTATATAACGCTCCTTGAGCTCGGAGGTTATACCGAGGCCGTATTCATAGGTTATAAAGGATATCAACGCGCTGCAATCGGCAAGCTCGGCGGCAAGGTTGTCGTTAAAGGGAGATAGCGTGAGCACCTCGTCCTCAACCGTATATCCCGCCTTATCGTAAGCAATTATAAAATCGTAAAGCTTGACCGCACCCTTGAAGTTGTTATCCATCTTCAAGACGTTGGTCTTGGTTATCGGGGGCTTGAGCATAGCGACCTTTGAAGCATACTCCATAAGCGGAGTCGACAAAAATGCCAATATGGTCTTCAAAATGATGTCTATTCGGTCGATAAGCGGCTTCGCCTTATTGTTGTTGCTCAGATATTTGTCGTCGCGGCGCTCTTCCTTGAGATCTACGACGAAGGTCATCTTTCTCTTTGCGGACGACACGGTCTTGTTCATACTGAGCGCACCGTCGTATTTATTGGTAAGATCCAGGATCTTGTTATATCTCAGCGTTACGAAATCGCGAAGATAACACAACAGCATATACAGAAAGCGATTTTCATACACGGTATAATCGTTGAGTCGCTCAACCGAAAAGAGCTTGTCGGGTACGATGTCGTTTTCGTCCTCGGGCACGTGTGTTATAAGGTTTCCGTGCCTTGCCAGATGCTGTACCGACTCCTTGGATACGTTCTTGACCTTCTCTATCGGAACGACCTCTCCATTGGAGCGTATAAACTGACGCTCCTCCTTTATAGCCTTTTCGATATGTATAAGTCCTTCCTCAATAGCGCATATCCAATCCTCGTCGACGGTGCACTTTGCGCGCGTTACGACTATTTTGTCGTCCTCGGTATCAGCCGCGGCAATAGCCGCATTGAGCATCGCGCACTGTCGGACGCTGTTCGTGGTGTTTCGCAACTCGAGCAACGCTCGATAATATGTATCTAACTCGTTCATACGATAAATTCCTTTTTAGGCATTTCTCTGCAGTCTGTGGATAAACTCCTTGCACAAGGTCATCTTGTCCTGACCAAACAGCTCGTCAAGGAAAGTAATAAGTCCCTCGGCGGAGTTTCTCAGATATATCGGGTTCTGTGTCTCAAGCTTTCTCATTA
>JAZSGD010000117.1:0-9357 GCA_045532555.1 Eubacteriales bacterium
AAATGACTCCCATAAAAATCAAACGATTTCACCGTGTACCGATTATGCTGACGATAATTATGTCGCTAGGCATTCCGATTTGCTTATGCTTTTTGATTTATGGAATCATTGATGCCTCTGTCGGATTGATCGCGATTGGGATTATACCGCTTGCTTTGACAATCATTTGCTTTGGCTTGTTCTTAAACTACGGTATACATATTACTCAAAAAAGAGTTATATTGATGAATCAGCGTACAATTAAAATGTTTCGTTATGATGACGTGGTCTATATCAATATAACATTTACGAACACTTGCATCGAGGGCAAACTCAAGGCAAAAAATCATAAGCCCTTTGAATTTTGCTTTGACGGAGTTGATTTGAATACGGGCGCGCTTTTCAGGTCTCATCTGTCTGTGTCAGGGCTAAAGCTTACAGATGAATTTGTTGAAAGGAGCATTACAGCTTTATCAACATGTAATAAGGTGCATATAAAAAACCTTTATGAAAAAAGAAAAACTGAAAAATAAAAGCGTTTTTATCGCATTAAAGTTAATGTATTGAAAAAATGAAAGATTCTTTTATTGTGGCTCATAAGTATTGCATAAACAACAAAGAAAGTTTGAAAAAAGATTCGATTTGCGGTTGCTTTTACTGTTTGAAGATTTTTTCGCCATCGGAGATTACGGAATGGATAAAAGACACAAATGGAACTGCGCTATGTCCTTATTGTGAAATAGATTCGGTTATAGGTGAAAGCTCGGGCTATCCAATTACTAAGGAATTTTTGGAACAAATGAAAAAGTATTGGTTTTAAATATATCCGTGCCTTTGTTCTTACACCCCGCACTTTCACACAAAAATATTTTCGTTAAATCCACACAATTTAAAGGAGACCACCCATGAAACACGAGCATTCTTTAGACACACTTTGCGCGGCGCTGACGACCGCAATGGGCATCGAAGCCCCCGAAAACGCTGCTCCCGCAAACGAAATTCTCGTCGATTACGTCAACAAGACCCTCGGCGGCGAGCACGTCGACCGCATTTTTATGTATAACCCTGACGCGATCGCGACCTGGCTTTACCAGAAATATCCGCATTTCTTCTCGACCTTGAAGGAAAGAACGGGGATCGACCTGCCCTTGTGCACGGTCATGCCCTCGGTAACTCCGGTCTGCTTCGGCACGATGTACACGGGCGCACAGCCCGAACTTCACGGAATTCAGGCGTACGAAAAGCCCGTCATTAAGATAGACACTATATTCGACGCGCTCATCCGCGCAGGCAAGAGGGCGGCGATCGTCTCGACCGCAGGCGACAGTATGTCGAGCATATATCTCGAGCGCGAAATGGATTATTACATCTACCCCTCGCTCGAAGAGGTGAATGCAAAGGCGGCAGAGCTGATAATTGACGATAAATACGATTTTATTGCCGTGTATAACGGGAATTACGACGGCTTTATGCACAGATACGCGCCCGAGAGTGCAGAGGCGCTGGCAGAGCTCCGCGCAAACGTCAGAACCTACGGAATCTTCGACGCTATGATCAGAGAGCATTGGAAAAATCACCGCACGCTCGTCGGCTTCGCTACGGACCACGGCTGCCACGAGATCGACGGCGGCTGCGGCTCGCACGGTCTTGCAATGGACGAGGATCTGAATATAACGCACTTTTATAAAGTGTATAATCCCGAAAATTGAAAATGAGTTCAAAATTTAAAAGGGTTTGGGATCTTATAAAGCGCGGTCAGATAAAAACGCTTTTAAAAAAGGCATATATCCTTTTCAGAAGCAGACTTTACCATCTGCGCGCTTGGTTTGAGGACTGTCGTTACGGCGGCAGATCGATCAATAAGCCGATCCCGTCCAAATACAAGAAAATGGGCGCTAATCCCAGCCAAAGCACCGACTATCGCTGTCTGGACAAGATATTCAAGTCCTGCCCTTTGGAAAAAGGCGAGATACTTGCCGATATCGGCTGTGGCGAGGGCAGAGTATTGACCTATCTTTATTCAAGAGGACACCGCGGGAAGCTGATCGGTATAGAGCTTGACGAGGATGTTGCCGCGACGGCAAAAAAACGGACTAAAAAATGCAAAAACGTCGAAGTTCATTGTATTAACGTGCTCGAAGCCTCGGAAATACTACGCGAAGTCGGCGCGGTTTATCTTTTCAATCCCTTTAACAGAGCCGTTATGGAGGAATTTGTGAGCGTGATAGAGAAAAGCAGTGGCTCAAGAGTCGATCTTTATTACTGCAACGACGTTTACAGAGACGTAATTGACGGCAGAGAAAATTGGACGATACGTTGCCGAGACGTCATTCATAGACCGGGAGTAAAGCCCGCAAGCTTTACGATCTATAGATATCTGCCCCAATAACAAAAGCAAATTTTTTACGCATATTTACAAAGGAGCCCCGATATGTTACCCACAATAAAAAAAGTAAAGCTGCCGAGATATGATTTTCCTACCGCTTGGCAGACAGTAATATTCAGAAACTACGGCTACGTCCGTACCGAGCGTATAGCAGAGGTGCTTGGCTGTGACGTTGCCACAGTTGATGCCGAGGCGAAAAGACTCGGACTCGACTACATAGATTACAGTGCAGAATTTGAGTCGCGCGGATACATAACCGTGATCAGAAACAACTGGTATCTGTTGCCCTACGGTCAGCTTGAGCAGATTCTTGGATTTGATGAAAGCAAGCTTGATTTCGTGCTTGAAAAGGACGATTTTCTATCAACCAAGCTCGGCGGCTTCAAGCCCGAGTGCGATGAGGTGCGCTACGCGCCCTTGAATGACGAGCAGATTGCTCTCACCGAGTCTCTTGCACATACTGTCGCTTCTTATCGCGCGCAAAACCCTGCTCGTCCCTTCGATTTCTTCTCCGATTCACCCGAGCAAACGGGAATGGTCATAGAGGCGTCGGGAAAACGAATCGTTCACGGCTATCTTTCGCCCTGCGGCGACGTTTTCGTCAGCGATTGCTCGGATACTCTGCCCGAGGCTCTGCTTGAAAAATACAGAGAATCGGGAGTCAACGGCATCTGGCTGCATGGCGTTTTGTCGTCGCTCTCGCCCTATCCCTTTGTGCCCGAACTGTCGCGGGACTATCAGCTTCGCCGCGAAAATCTAGGTAAGATCATCGCGCGTTGCAAAAAGTATGGGATCAAGGTCTATTTATATATGAACGAGCCGCGCGCTCTGCCCGCCGAGGCTGACCCTAAATATGACGGTCTTATCGGCTGGCAGGGAATGAGAACGCTTTGCATGGAGAAGCAAGAGGTGCGTGACTACCTCTACTTTGCAGTCCGCGATCTGTGTGCAAGCGCCAAGGATCTTGGCGGCATCTTCACGATAACCATGAGCGAAAACCCGACCCATTGTAATTTCCTGCCCGACACCGAATGTCCGACTTGTAAGGATATCTCTCCCGAGATCAGCGCCGCAACGGTCAACAATATCATGTGGCAGGCGATGAAGGATAGCGGCTGTGAGGGCGAGCTGATAGCAAACCTTTGGGGCTGGTCATCTTACATGGGCTGGAGCGATGATCAGATATTCCACGGAATCGATATGCTTGACCCCGAGATCTCGGTCTTGTGCGTCAGCGAATACGATCTCGATATCGAAAAGGGAGGAGTCAAGAGCCGAATCATAGACTATTCTATCTCCAACCCCGGACCGAGCGAGACCTCGAGAAAAATGATGACCAAGGCAAGAGAGGTGGGACACAAGGTCTACGCCAAGATACAGGCAAGCAATAGCTGGGAGTGCTCGGCAGTGCCCTATATTCCCGTGTTTGACCTTGTCTGTGAGCACCTTGAAAATCTCTCGGCGATCGGAGTAGAGGACTATTTCCTCACCTGGACGCAGGGCGGTTATCCCTCTCCCTCGGTAGAGCTGGCGGGAGAATACAAAAAGGGCTTCGATTTAGATAAATGGTATGAGAAAAAGTACGGTGAGAATGCCGAAGTTGTCCACAAGGGCATAAAAAAGATCTCCGACGCTTTCAGAGAGTACCCTTTCAGCGTCAGAGCGCTCTATATGTCGCCCAAAACGCTTGCAAGCGCAAACATGTGGGATCTTACACCCGATGAAAACAGCTCTTGTATGGTCTGTTATTCCTTTGACGACTACGAGTCGTGGATAACGCCGTATCCTTACGAGGTATACGTCTCGCAGATGGAAAAGCTGCTTGATCTTTGGCAGGAGGGAATCGATATTCTTCGTACCGCCGAGAAAAACGAGCAGACCGACGAGCTTTTGCGCCTCGCGATAGCGTCCAGACTTCATTTCAAAACAGACCTTTTGCAGACCAAGTTTACAAAGGCGAAAAGAGAGGACGACAAGGAGCTCATGCTCTGTTGTATAGACGAGGAAAAGAAAACGGCGGCAGAGCTGCTCGAGCTTGTCCGAGTTGACGCGAGGATCGGCTATGAGGCATCAAATCATTATTTTTATACCGAAAGAAATTTGATCGAAAAGATCGTAAGAATGGAAAATCTCGCGAAGATTTTTTGAAACAAAGCAACAGTTAAGGAGACATAGGCAATGAAGGAAATACATCTTATCTGCAACGCACATATAGACCCTATATGGCAGTGGGATTGGCCTGAGGGAGCAAGCGCGACTCTGTCGACCTTTTATTCGGCAGTAAAGCTTTCCGACCAATTCGATTATATATTCTGTCACAATGAGGTCACTGTATATAAATACGTGGAGGAATACGCTCCCGAGCTTTTTGCGCGCATACAAGAGCTCGTTAAGGCGGGGAAGTGGCATATTATGGGTGGCTGGTATCTTCAGCCCGACTGCAACATCCCCGCAGGAGAAAGCTTCGTGCGTCAAATACGCGAGGGACAGAGATATTTCAAGGAAAAATTTGACGTTTGTCCCACTACGGCGATAAATTTTGATCCGTTTGGACACACGGTGGGACTCGTGCAGATCATCAAAAAATGCGGGCAGGACAGCTATATGTTTATGCGCCCGTATACGTCCGAGTGCGCTCTGCCGAGCGAGCAGTTTATTTGGCGCGGACTTGATGGCAGTGAGATCAAGGCAACTCGCACAGGGCCGTATAGCTCATCTCTCGGAAAGAGCGCGGAGCTGATCAAGGGCAGAGCAGAGCAACAGCCGTTTTCGGTCGGTGCTGTGCTTTGGGGCGTGGGCAACCACGGCGGCGGCCCGTCTGCCAAGGACCTTGGCGATATCGAGCGCGAGCTGATGACCTCGGGCGAGATAAAATATATCCATTCGACCCCCGAGGAGTTCTTTTCTAAAATTGCTCCCACCGAGGTCTTTGACAGCTCTCTGCATATTTCAATGCCGGGCTGCTATACCTCGATGCATAGTGTAAAAAAGCGCCATGCTATGCTTGAAGGTGAGCTTTATCTTGCAGAAAAAATGGCAACGGTGGCTTATGCGTCGGGCGCAATGGATAAATATCCCGAGGACGAGCTTCGCGTGGCAACGCACGACCTGCTCAACGCGGAATTTCACGATATACTTCCGGGTACCTCTATAAAGTGCGGAGAGGAAGCGGGTATCCGTTTTCTCGACCACGGCTTGCTTGAAGCCGAAAAAGTCAAGATCAGGGCGTTTTTTGCTTTGTCTGCCGCGCAAAAGCCCGCAGGGGAGGGCGAATACCCGATAGTTATCTTCAACCCGCACCCCTACCGTATAAATCAGAACGTAGAGTGCGAGTTTATGCTTGCCGACCAAAATTGGAGCGAGGAGATCGAGTCCTCGATAACCGTGCTCGATGAAAACGGCGAGCCAGCCGATTTTCAGGTCATAAAGGAAGAAAGCAACCTCAACCTTGACTGGAGAAAGAGGATAATCATAAACGCAGATCTTCGTCCGCTTGATCTTACGCGATACAGCGTTTACGTTGAATATAAAAACAAGAAGCAGACGAAAAAAGCCGAGTCGCTCGTGTTCGACAACGGCCACAAGCGCGTGGAGATAGACGAAAAAACGGGACTTCTCAAGACATATAAAATAGACGGAGTTGACTACGTAGAAAACGGCTTTGAGCTTGTCAGCTTTGACGACAATGAGGATCCTTGGGCGATGGGCGCCAATCAGCTTCACCGAGTTGGAGTGAATGAGAGAGCGTTCGCTCTTTCCTCCGCCCCCGACGGGGTTTTCAAGGGAATGAAGAGTATTCAGATAACCGAGGACGGCGATATATATCTCGGCGTCGAGGCGTTTTTCGAGCAGGACAATACCCGCGCGAGAATAGCCTATAAGATCTATAAGAATAACGACGACGTGGACGTTGACGTTGACGTTTATATGGGCGATATAAACAGAATAGTAAAGCTCAAGCTGCCTTTGCTTGCAAGCGGTGAGCTGATAGGACAGACCGCATTTGGTACTCAAAGGCTTTTCACCGATGCAAGAGAGAACGTAGCGCACCGCTTTATCGCTATCGACGGTGAGGGTAAGCGCCCCGTGCTTATGAACAAGGACGTTTACGGCAGTCATTATGAAAATCAAGCGTTGTATATGTCCTTGGTAAGAGGAGTTACCTATTGCGCTCATCCTATTGCAGAAAGAGCGCTCGTTCCCTCGGATAAGTTTACCAAAAAGATAGATCAGGGAGAATGCTCCTTCTCGTTCAGACTCAGCGTAGCAGATCGCGATCATCTTGAGAAAAAGGCTCAGGAATTCACGCAAAAGCCTTACGCCTTAAATGTTTTCCCCGTGCCGACCGAGAAGAGAGAGCGCGGCGCGTTTGACGTGAGCATCGAAAGCGAAAGCATCTGCTGCGTAGCGATCAAGAAGGCAGACGGCAGAGAAGCCGTAATATTCAGATTGCTCAACAACACCGACGCATGCGTAAGCACCGATATTGTCGTCAACGGAGCGAAGCTTTCTCTCTCGTTTGGACGATTTGAGGTAAAAACGGTGATCTGGGAGAACGGGCAGCTTGTGCAAAGCAATGAATTGATAATATAATTTGTGCTGTAACGCTATGATATGCCATTGTGTTTCGGCATATCTGTTGGAGGACGATAATGGAGAAAAAACTGATAAATAGCGAAGCGGCAATCCAAAATCGATTTTGTGATTTGCACATGCACTCCGTATATTCGGACGGAACCTATACCCCCGCCGAGCTTGTTGACGAGGCAGAGAGAATAGGACTTTCGGCAATCGCCTTGTGCGACCATAACGGAGTCGGCGGTCTGCCCGAGTTTCTGGAGGCGGCAAAGGGAAAAAGCGTTACAGCCGTGGCGGGTGCTGAATTTTCAACGGATTATAAGGAAAAGGAGCTGCATATCCTCGCGCTTGGAATTCGTCCCAAGTGCTTCGGCGAGATAAGTGCGCTGATGGAGGACGTTTGTCGGCGAAAGGAGCAGAGCAACGTTGAGCTTGTAGAGGCGCTTGCGCGCGCGGGCTACGTTGTGGACTATGAAAAAATAAAGGCGCAAAAAAGCGGTAAATATATAAATCGCGCGCATATCGCGGCAGAGCTGATGGCAAACGGATACGTCGGTTCTATCAAGGAGGCATTCGTGCGCCTTGTTGCTAAAGACGGAGGCTTTTATAAAGAGCCCAAGCGTCCCTCTGCCTTTGAAATGATCGAATTTATCAAGAAAATAGGCGCGGTGGCGGTGCTTGCACATCCTTTTTTGAATCTTGACGAGAGGGAGCTGAGAGAATTTCTTCCGCAAGCCAAGGAACACGGTCTTGACGGGATCGAGACCTTGTATTCCGACTACGACGCGGAAACGACTGCGCTGTCGAGAAGGATAGCCGCGGAGTATGGGCTTATGGAAAGCGGAGGCAGTGATTTCCATGGCGCAAACAGACCGCACGTATCAATGGGCAAGGGCACAGGAGCTCTTGAGATCCCCGCGGCTTTTGCCGAGAGAATAATTGAACGCGCGCAAAGAGAATAATTGAATATACCGAAACAAAATTGAAAGAAAATGATGCTCTCATAGAGAGGACAATGAAAGGAAATATAAATGCGTAAGACAAAAATAGTATGTACCCTTGGTCCTGCAACCGATTCCAAGGAAATTATACAGGGTCTTTGTAAGGCGGGAATGAACGTGGCGAGATTGAATTTCTCTCACGGTACTTATGAAGATCATCAAAAAAGAATCGACCTTGTCAAGAGCGTCAGATCGGAGCTGAATCTTCCGATAGCGATCATGCTCGACACCAAGGGCCCCGAATACCGTATCAAGACCTTCGAGAACGGCAAGATCAGCTTGTCGGACGGCGATAAGTTTACCTTTACCTCGGACGACGTAGTTGGAAACGAACGCATCGTCTCGGTAAGTTATGCAAATCTGCCTCGTGAATTGATCGTGGGAGATACCATTCTGCTCAATAACGGACTGCTTACGTTCAAGGTCGAAAATATCGACGGAAGCAATATTGAATGTCGCGTGCTTTGTGGCGGAGAGCTTTCCGACCGTAAGAGCATGAGCTTTCCTGGTAAGGTGATGAAGCAGACATACCTCTCCGAACAGGATAAGAACGACATTCGCTTTGGCATCGAAAACGGGGTGGATTATATCGCCTGCTCGTTCGTTTCGGGCAAGCAGGATCTTATAGATGTTCGCGAATATCTCAAGGAGCTGGATACAGATAATATCGAGCTTATTGCAAAGATCGAAAATCAGTCGGGCGTGGACAACATCGAAGAAATATGCGAATATTGCGATGGAATTATGGTGGCAAGAGGAGATATGGGAGTAGAGATCCCCTTTGAGCATCTTCCCACTATACAAAAGAAGCTTATCACCAAGTGCCGACTTCTTGGCAAGCGAGTCATTACCGCGACCGAAATGCTTGAGTCAATGATATCAAATCCCCGTCCGACGAGAGCCGAGATCTCCGACGTTGCAAACGCGGTCTACGACGGCACGAGCGCGATCATGCTCTCGGGTGAGACCGCCGCGGGAAAATATCCCGTTCAGGCAGTTGCGACAATGGCGAAGATCGCCGAGACGACCGAGAGCAGCATCAATTATAAAAAGCGCTTCTATAATGCGGAATTCAAGATCAGAAATTCTATCGACGCGATCTCTCACTCGACCTGCGGTATGGCTATCGATATAGACGCGAAGGCTATTGTTGCTTGCTCGCTGTCGGGAATGACCGCACGCATGGTCTCGCGTTTCCGTTCTCCCGTCGACATCATCGGTCTGACCACCAATGAAACGACTTGGCGCAAGCTTGCGCTCTCTTGGGGCGTTATTCCTGCTATGTGCGAGGAGTTTACATCAACCGACGTGTTGTTTTACACGGCAAAGAAGATCGCATCAAGGACTCTGGATCTGAAAAAGGGCGACAAGATCGTCATAACAGGCGGAGATACCACGGGAAAATCGGGAAAT
>JAZSGD010000171.1:0-1948 GCA_045532555.1 Eubacteriales bacterium
ATATCCGCGCGATCGATTGCAGGGTCGCCAAGTAAATGACGATCGCCTGTAATATCATCAATAAAATACATGCCCCACTCGGGAAGCTGCGCGTAGATCATTATCTCGCGGTCGTTTTTCCAATGATAATGAGAATTACCACAATAATTTGTCAGATTTCTCATTTCCGACCCGTCACGATTGGCGGTGACGAGAATAGTCCCCCACTTGTCCCCCGCTTTTTCGGGAAAATCGCGAAGCAAGAACAAAAATCTCGAAGCAGACGGATTAAACGTAATGTGATTGACCACAAGCTTTCGGTCACAGTGCGGCTTTTCGGGAAACGCCTTGCTGAGCTGCTTGTAGCTGATGATCAGTCTTGAGGTGTTGTTCTCAACGTCAACAAGAAAAATTCCGTCGTCCTCGGGGGAATTCTCATCATAGTGGCGATCACGATAGTTGCAATATCCGTACCCGGGTCGAAAATCCCAAATTCTCGGGAAGTTGATCGAAAGCCCCCAGCGCCTGTCAAGCGAAAGATGCGCAAGCGGGGCGCACAAAACACGCTCCTCACCGCTCTTGATGTTCTTGATCACACTGCAAAATTCGCCGTCTCTGTAATCGTTGTAAATAACGCTCTCGTCGTCAAACCACTGCAGCAGACTTCCCTGCTGGAAATTCCACGCGCGGCTCTCGCCAACCTTGTAAAACCTTTTGTCGTCAAGCGTTATGTAACCGATATCAACAATGTCGTTCGCGTTTGGAATCCTGTCGTGAAATCTTACGCGGTGCGCAAGATGCCGCTTCGATGCCTTGTCATAAGGTTGAAGATCATAATATGCAAAAAAATAGTCAAACTCGTCATCGGGACTTATAGTCTCTATCTCAACTCTCGAAAATTCTGCCATTTCGTCCTCCTTGAAGTCATTTTGACTTCCATTATACACATTATACCGCATTTTTCTCGCCAATTCAACATTTTTCTAAAAACTCACGACTTTTCGTATAACAAACACTGTCGTATTTCTCTTTTTTCGAAAAGTTTTTGAAGGGCGTGGGGGTGTTGCACAGCAAGCTGTGCTGCCAGTTTTGCTCGCAAAACATCGCTACGCTGTCGGAAAAGCCGACAAGCTAGGAGGGGGAGAGGGTGACTTTTTCCAAAAAGTCACCCTCTCCCCCTAAATTAATCCTTTATCTTGCTGTGCCGCATCAACCAAAGAAATATATATCGGACGCCCCGGAGTCGTAAATTACTCCCGTTTTTGGATAGTCACCCAATATTCTTTTAACGTCGGATTGCGAAACGAATTGATTTCCGGCTCTCGTAGGTATCTCTCCGTATATAGCACGGTAGATCATGTGCGCGCCTACATATCCTGCCATGGGAGTGCTGTGCAAATGCTGATCGTCAATACAGAAATCCCATTTATTTCCGCCATTGTCGATAAAGGCCTGCACCTCATCCTTCCAATTAAGAAGATAGACTCCTTTAACCCTTTTATGAGCATATTTTACAGATCCCGCTTGCTCGTTGTGTGCCGGGAACATAACGAGAGCAGTTCCCGAAGCGTCGCAAGCCTCCTTCAAAACCGCAAGATGCGTTGCCTGATCGTTGCTGTAAAAGCCGCAAATAAACACCGCGCCGTACATCCCGCTTCTGATGTCATCCATAATAAGCTCATCGTAAGCGAAGGTTTCAACGAGAGCGTATCCGATGGATATGTGATCCACAACTGTATGCTTCCCGTTTCGGTCGATCATTTCCTGCAAAATGCTTCCGACCCTTGACGAGTAGATAAAGCTGTTTCCCAAAATAAGAACCCTGTCAGCGTTGCTATTTTCTATATCAATAATACCAAACTGAGGATCAGATCCTACCTTTTTGCATTGCGCGTATGTCTTTATCTTGTTTATGGCTGCCTCGCTGAGCTCCTGATAGTCGACCGTGAGAGCTATCCTTTGCGTCTCG
>JAZSGD010000155.1:0-1679 GCA_045532555.1 Eubacteriales bacterium
GATCGATCCGCAAATTGCTGCGGATGCGATGCGAAAGATCGCGGCGGAGTACGATATCAAAACGGTTATGACCTTTGGCGGTGAGCCGCTTTTGTACACGGACGCGGTCTATGCGATCATGACGGTCGCCAAAGAGCTGAATATCCCCAAACGGCAAGTCATCACCAACGGCTATTTTTCAAAGAATGCCGAGAAAATACGTGAGGTTGCGGAGCAACTTGCCGAGAGTGGCGTGAACGATCTGCTTTTGTCGGTGGATGCCTTCCATCAGGAAACGATACCGCTCTGCCTTGTGAAGCAGTTTGCCGCGGAAGCAAAGAAGTGTGGCATACCGATTCGCCTTCAGCCTGCGTGGCTGGTGAGCGCTGTGGATGACAATCCGTATAACAGGAAAACGAGAGAAATCCTTGGCAACCTTGTCGATTTGGAGATTCCCGTTGGAGAGGGAAACATCATTTTCCCCGAAGGAAACGCGCTGAAATATCTCGCAGAGTATTTCACGGACAAGCGTTCCGAAAATCCCTATAAAGATGACCCGTGTAACGTTAAATGCGTTTCATTCGAGCCGAATGGCGATGTTCTTGGCGGTAATGTGTATCGAAATGATATTATGGAAATTATAAAGGATTACACTCCGTAAAAATATGAAGAAAATTATTGTAATTGGCTGTCCCGGAAGCGGCAAAAGCACGGTTTCACGGGCGTTACATAACAAAACAGGTATCCCGCTGTATCACCTCGATATGATTTATTGGAATGTGGACAAGACCACGGTTGAAAAGAGCGTGTTTCTCGAACGGTTGTCCGCCGTACTCGAAAAAGACGAGTGGATCATCGACGGCAATTACGGCTCTACGATGGAGCTTAGAATGGCGGCGTGCGATACGGTGATTTTCCTCGATTATCCGCTTGAGGTTTGCCTCGACGGCGTCAAAGAACGCCGCGGAAAGCCGCGAAGCGATATGCCGTGGATCGAAACCGAAGAAGATGCGGAATTCATCGAATTTATCAAAAGCTACAACGAGCAGCAAAAGCCGAAAGTGTTGGAGTTGCTCGAAAAATACGGTGATAAAAACATTGTTATTTTCAAGAGCAGAGAACAAGCGGATGCGTTCTTAAATGGAGAAAAGTTATGATAAAAGAACTTATGCACGATCCGATATTCCTGGCAGGGAAGTCAGCGGTCGCAACGAAAGAAGATTTGCAGGTCGCGCAGGATTTGCTTGATACACTGATGGCGCATAGAGAAAGCTGTGTTGGCATGGCAGCGAATATGATAGGCGTACGCAAACGCATCATCGCTTTTCTTGATGAGAGTGGACGAGCTCCTACATACACGGTTATGCTCAATCCCGAAATCATCAAGAAGGACGGCGTGTACGACACCGAGGAAGGCTGTCTGTCGCTTCTCGGCGGCCCTCGTAAGTGTAAACGCTATAAGACCATCAAAGTGCAGTATCAAACCTTGGAGATGCAAACACGCACGAAAAACTTCACCGGCTGGACGGCACAAATTATTCAGCATGAAGTTGATCATTGTAATGGAGTACTTATCTAACAGAAAACAGGAGAATAAAAATGGCTCTTATTAAATGCCCTGAATGTCAAAACTCAATATCCGACAAGGCAGAGAAGTGTCCTCACTGCGGTCTTCCTGCGGAGTATTTTAATGTTGGCGG
>JAZSGD010000138.1:0-7211 GCA_045532555.1 Eubacteriales bacterium
CTTTCAGTTGCATAGGTAGATTTAAAAACGCCTATACCACGATCAGTATACCATATTATTCCGATTTTTGCAAGAGTTATTTTCCCGAATCAAAACTTTTCTTACAGTGGGTAATGCCAACACCGCCTACCAAAAGGAAAAGAGGCATAAAGCCTCTTTTTTGTTTTGGCTTAAACGAGTGAAAAGGTGTCTGAACATAGGTAAAAACGAACAAAAGGTGTCTACCATTCTCGATATCATTTTCTTTTGACTTCTGCTCGATCAAATTTGATCTTAAAGGTGAAATCTTCGGGGAATGAATCAAAATCTTGTAAAGCTATCTCCAAGATGTAATAGTCATCTTGTTCACTCAGCATATCTGCCAACCACCAAATTGTTTTCCTGCCTTCGAGAGATATGTCTGGTGTTAAAATCTTGTAGTTGTAAAGGCGGATTTCTTCCACGGAGGTGTCGTAAAGTGCGCCTTTTGCGTTTATTTTTAACACCAAGAGATTTCGATTGTATTTGCTTTTTTCTCCGATAAATTTGTTATAATCAAACGGAAATTCAAACGATTCAACACCTACAATGCCCGCATCGTGAAGTCCGGTTGCCCAATACCAGTCGGGATAATGAGATGCATATTCTCTACTTTTCGCCATTACAATTCTCCTTTGCGGTTTTACAAGAAGCAATTAACATTACGCGTAAAGAAGTACATTTGGATGATAATGCTTTGAAAGTTTGCTCATCAATATACTCTGTTCGGTATAACAATTCAAGCCAATATCCTGTTTCACTTGCTTCTTTAAGGGCAATTTCAAATTTTGAAATAAAATCCCTCGTGCCTTGTGCATACTGTGCTTCATGAATGTTTGCACCAATTGAGGTGCCGCTTCTGCCTATTTGGTTTGCAATAATTGTTTCGTGATTAGCTTTTAGAAACTTAACGAGGTTTATAATGTCAACGGAGAAGTCCATTGAAAGTTCGACGAGTTTGTTTTCTTTCATAGCTACACCTCCTATCACCGCTATTATACTATAAAATCAGTTGTTTGTCAAATGATGCATCGCCTGCGGCGATATGATGTTTTTCGCTTCGCTCAAAATGATGTTGCTCCCGTTGGTCGCAATGATGCGATGTTTGCCTAATGTGCCGCAAGGCACACATCATTCGCGAAGCGAGCATCATTAGGCGAAGCCGTCATCATTTGCCGAAGGCAAACATCATTCAAAAAACGCACCTTTGTCGGTAGACAAAAGTGCGTTTTTTGTTGGTGCGGGCGACAGGACTTGAACCTGCACACCGAATGGCGTAAGATCCTAAATCTTATGCGTCTGCCAATTCCGCCACGCCCGCATATTAACTTTTATATTCGCGATCCTAAATCTTACGCAGTCTGCTTCCGTAAGGCTTCGCCTTACTTACCGAGGTGCTTCGCACCGTCGCAATTCCGCCATACCCGCGAACTAAATAATTTTACCACACAAATTCCCTTTTGTCAACCCAAAAAGTACCCATTGTTCCCTTTTATTGAAAGTTTTTGAAGGTAGGGTATGGGGAGGAAACTTTTTCCCAAAAAGTTTCCTCCCCATAATCCTCTCTTAACTAATCTTAGGAAGACTTGCAGCGGCGATAGACTGACCTACGCGGCGGCTGCTCTCATCGGGGATATGGATAGTGATCTTCTTTGCAAGCTCGGGGAACTCCTCTGCGAGAACTCTCTCGGCATTTCTGTGGAGGATGTTACCGCCCTCACCCGAGGAAACACGACCCATAAGGAGAACGTGCTTGATATCGTAGAACTGCGCGTAATAAGCGACAGCATAGCCGAAGTAAGCACCGATAGTCTCGTAGATCTTAGCCGCGCGCTCGTCGCCCTCTGCCATAAGCTTCTGAACGACCTTGAGCTTTTCTGCGGGAGAAGCGCTCTCGTCGAGCTCGATATTTGCCGCGGGAGCGAGCTTAATGACCGCATCCTGCGAGAAATACTTAACACCACAGCCGTAGTCGCCCGACCACTCGTCAACCATAGCGTCCTTGTTGAAGTCTGCGGGAACGAAAGCGAGCTCGTTGAGCCAGCCCGTGATGTTACCGTTTCCGTCAACGTATCCGCCTGCCTCACTCGTACCCATAGCAACGCCAAGCACGTTGTTGTCATTAAGATCCATAGCACCTGCAAGCGCGGTGATATCACCGTCGTTCGCAACCTCTACGGGAACGTCGCCAAAGGTCTTTGCGATGTCAATATATATGTTCTTAACTACCTTTTCAAAAGCCTCGGGATTCTCGTTCTTTACCTTAAGGAAGAGCGAGGATGCCATAATTCTGTTTCCAACTACAACACCCGCAGTCGAAACGCCGATACCGTCAACGCGAGGCATCTTCGATGCGGCGGTGGTCATAGCGTCGAGGATTCCGTCGTAGTGATACTGGGGATCATTCTGAAGCTTCGGGAACCAAACGACCTCCTCGGAATATACCGCCTCACCCTCGATAACAGCCGAAACCTTGCGGTCACTTCCGCCTGCATCGAAGCCGATACGGCATCCGTCGAGGTGACGTCCAACGGGAGCAGGAGATTCGTGAGCCACGGGCGCCTCCTCAAAAGGCACGTGAACAACCTCAAAATCAGCCTCGTAAATACCCGACATAAAGTCGCGGTCAAATTCACGCGCGCCGCCAACCTTGTAGTCCTCTTTGATTCTGTCAGCGATGAGCTTGGAGCCCGCAATAGTCAGCTTGTAGCCGCCACGTGCCCAGAGCATAGTTTTTGCAAGTCTTTCAACGATAGCATAGTTTTCCTCGTCGTGACCCGTGCCGTCCTTGAACACCTCAAGGGTGTAAGTCGAGGTCAAGCCGTCGTTTCTTTCAAGAGCGATAGTGAGCTTGTCGCCACCAACCGCCTTAACGGCAGCGTCAAAATCGCGGCAAACAACGGACATCGGCATAAAGCCGGGATCAAGCGGTGCATTAACCTTAAGCAACATAAACAGTTTTTCCTCCCTTGATGGTTCTTATGATCTGAATATTTTCATCGGTAATAATAATATCTGCGTCCTTGCCTGCCTCAAGCGAGCCCTTGCGGTCAGAGACGTGAATAGCGGTCGCAGGATTGAGCGACGCCATATTGAAAGCCTCGTTTATAGCGAGATCGGTGTGCGCGAGCACGTTCTTCACCGCGTCGTTAAGACGGAGCACGCTGCCCGCAATAGTTCCGTCAGCAAGACGGCACTCGATTCCCTTAAGGAAGATCGGCTGACCGCCAAGCTCGTATTCGCCGTCAGGCATACCGCCCGCGCGAACACAGTCGGTTATAAGCACCATCTTTCTGCCCTTGAGCTTTGCAACGATGGTGTAAAGTCCGGGATTGATATGGAAGGTATCTGCAATGACCTCAACAGACACCTTGTCAGATGCCAGCGCCGCACCAACGACACCGGGATTGCGGTGTGCGAGAGCCGACATAGCGTTGAAAAGATGCGTTGCGTGAGCAGCACCGTCATTGACCGCGCTCATCGCCTCGTCAAACTTCGCGTCTGTATGACCCATCGAAATAAGAACGTTCGATTCTGCGGCAAGCTTCTTTATGCACGTGTGATCCTTGTCCATCTCGGGCGCGAGCGTGATAGAAGTGATGATATCAGCGTTTTCAAGTACGAAATCAGCGTCGGGCACAAGAATATTCTCCTCTGCCTGCGCTCCCTTCTTGGAGGGATTGATAAACGGTCCCTCGGCGTGAACTCCGAGAATTTCCGCACCGTCCCAGCTCTTGCTTTCTTCCTTGACCGAGCGAGCCGCGTTCAGAGCCGCGATTATGTCGTCTTTAGCTACGGTCATAGTGGTCGGCAAAAAGGAGGTGACTCCATTCTTTGCGATACCGCACGCGATAGTCTTAAGTCCTTCGGGATCTGCGTCGCAAACGTCCTGTCCGAGATATCCGTGGATATGTATGTCAACGAGACCGGGCGCAACGTAATGACCCTCAGCGTCGATCACCTTTGCATCAGCGGGTACAGAATCGCAGAGTCCTGCGATCTTGCCACTCTCCTCACAAAAAGCGAGCGCCTTGCCCGAAACGATCGCGTCGGGAAGAACTATCTTTCCATTGATGATATACGTCAATGCCATAATTTAATACCATTCCTTTCAATTCAGTTTTTGCTACGGGTTTATAGGAATGCCGAGCGTGATCTTCGTTTTTCGGGAAATAACACCGATTTGCAAGACATTTTCACGCATCGTATAATTGATCCGTATTCAAGATAATTTTATCACATTGTTAAAGCTTTGTCAAGCAAAATAAGAGTGTGATTTTCCTTTCTTTTAGCACATTTTTACTGAGTTTTTTACTCCACTAAAAAGCGAGAGGAGACCCCCGAAAAAGTCTCCTCTCTTATTCATCAATCGTCGAATTTTATAGCCTGACCGAGTCTGTCGGACTCAAAGCAAGCCTCCATAACACGCATAACGCGGCGCATCTGGGGATGTGTAACAAGCTGAGTTGCCTTGCCGTCGATGGCAAGACAGAAATTGCGGTAATAATCGTGCACGTCGCTTGCAGGACGCTCGATCTCGTACTCGTCCATGGTCACGCTGTCACGAGGCGCCATAGTCTTGGTAAGACCCGCCGCAGTCTGCACGGGAATGACCTCGCTCTCGTGCCAGTGGGTGCATTTTGCCACCTTGCACTTCTCTCTCCAGTCGGTGATGATCGCCGAGCCCTTTTCGGCGCGCATATAGAATCGAGGCATCGAAATAAAGTTGTAAGTGCCGACCTCAACGTAAGCGCTCTTGCCGCCCTCGAAATAAATGGTCAGCTTGAAGCCGTCGTCGACCTCGTCGTTCGTAATGTGGTCGAATGTGCAGTATATCTTTTCGATCTTCTCGTCAAATATCTGAAGAAGCTGGTCGATAAGATGAACACCCCAGTCAAGCAGCATTCCGCCGCCGTGCTCCTTCTCGCCGCGCCAGTCGCTCGGGATACCGCGGCTACCGTGAATACGCGACTCAATGTTGATAATGCTACCAAGCTCGCCCGACTCCTTGATCTGCTTCATAGCAAGGAAATCGACGTCAAAGCGTCTGTTCTGGTGCACGGAAAAGACCTTTCCACTCTCCTCTGCAGCCTTGATCATCTCGTCAAGCTCGCAAGAATTCATCGCAACGGGCTTTTCGCAGATAACGTTCTTCCTTGCCTTCAGCGCCTTGAGTACAACGTCAATATGCGAATCGTTGGGGATCGCGACCGTAATAAGATCGACCTTTTCATCATTCAGAACGTCCTCAAGCGAATCGTACGCAAAAATACCGCGCTCGCGCGCAAGAGCGCTCTTTTTAGGGTCAATATCGTAAATTCCCGCAAGGGAAACAACATCACTTTTAAGCGCGTGCTGGGTGTGCCAGCCGCCCATTCCGCCGTATCCTACAACAACAAGATTTTTCTTCATATTTAACCTCCATTCCGCCGCTTGCGGCGGCATAAATAGTAATCGATGAATTTTGCCGCAAAGGCAAATTCTCCCGTGAAACAGTTCACTTTATGTTTAAATAAAAGCAACTTTCACGCGGCTTTCCTTTCCACATAGAAAAGTTTTCTATATCCTCACATTTCATTTTAACATAAATACGTCGTCTGTCAAGAATTTCGCTCAAAAGCAGCAATATTTGTCCATATTTATGCAATTTCAGACCACTTCGGCAATACACCTCCTCGCTCGCGTGTCAAGCTTTTAAAGACGCTCCGAAACAGAGCGTCTTTAAATCCCAAAAATAAATTTCCAAGCCGCCGCAAAACGACACTATTTTCAACCCCGACACCGTATAATATAAAAGGATAACAACGTAAAGGAAAAGTAAGCTATGCAACAGGAAGTCTACGCCGATCTGCTCTTTCTCATCAATTTCAGTATGGACTATCTCTGCCTGTATATCTGTGTGCGGATACTGCACCGCAAAATGCGGCTCGGGCGTATGCTGATCGCAGCAAGCATCGGCGGAATATACTCGGTAGCATCGCTTTTCCTGACCGCCGCCGCGCCTATTTCTTTGCTGATCGACGTCGGTATAAGTCTCATTATGTGCGCCATCGTCTTTTCGGATAAGGGCAGAAAATTCTCATCCACCCTGCTCTGCCTTTTTCTTTTCATCGGTATCTCAATGATGACGGGTGGGTGTATGACGGCAATATTCAACCTCCTCAATCGCCTTGACCTACCGCTTGGCGACATTGAAGCAGACGGCATCTCAACCTATCTTTTTGCAGCACTTGCCGCGATCGCTGGACTGATCTCCCTCGGAAGCGGCGAGCTGATATCAAGACGCTCGGCGGTAAAGGAGTGCTTGTTGACCGTCACGGTAGCAGGAAAAACTCTCGCACTCCGCGCTCTCGCGGATAGCGGAAATCTCGTTAAGGACGCGCTCTCGGGCAAGGCTGTTATTCTGATCGATCGCGCAGAGCTTGGCAAAATTACCGACCTCAAGCAATTCGACGATTTTGCGAGAGGAATAGAGCCAACCCCGCTAAAAATCAGAGGGCTACGCCTGATCCCGATCAATACGGCAAGCGGCAGAGGAATGCTAGTCGCCGCCTTTGCCGACAAGCTGACCGCCGAGATAACGACAAATAAAAACGAGCAGTTCTCGATCGAGCTTGACGCCCTCATCGCCCCCTCCGATATACAAAACAGCGCCGCAGGCTGCGGCGCGATAATCCCCTCCGAAATATTAAAGCCATAACCGGCGGCACCGTGAAGAAAGGAGACCATATGTCCACCAAGATCAAGATCATTTTTATGAGAATTCGACGCAGATTGCTTACCCTTATCGCCCGACTCACAAAAAAGCGCGGAATTTATTACATAAACGGCCCCGACCTGCTCCCCGCCCCGCTTACAAGAGAGGAGGAGAGCGAGATGATAAGCCGCCTCCCTGACGACGAGGACGCACGACTCACGCTCATAGAGCACAATCTTCGCCTCGTGGTCTACATAGCCAAGCGCTTCGAAAACACGGGCATAAACATCGAGGACCTCATCTCGATCGGCACGGGAGGACTGATAAAAGCGGTCAATACCTTTTGTGCCGACAAAAACATCAAGCTCGCAACCTACGCATCGCGCTGTATCGAGAACGAGATATTAATGTATATTCGCAAAAACTCGGGACGAATGGGAGAGATATCGATCGACGAGCCACTCAACGTCGATTGGGACGGCAACGAGCTTTTGCT
>JAZSGD010000149.1:0-1900 GCA_045532555.1 Eubacteriales bacterium
GCTTGTCCGCGTTGCTTGAGGGTTCTTGTGACTTGCCGTTTTCATCGCCACAGGAGGCGTCAGAAGCGGTCACATCTGCGCCCAAAACCGTGCCTATCGCCTCATCGATCTTCTTGGCTGCATCTCGCTTCATCTGTTCAGAGCTATGCGCATACACGTTGAGTGTGGTCTCCACGCTTTCGTGACCGATGGTGCTTGCCAAAGTCTTGACGTCCATGCCATAGTGGAAGGCGTTGGAAGCGAAGGTATGGGGCATGGCGTGGAACGGCACGTGCTCGCACTCGGCTCGTTTGAGGATCCTGGCGAGTGCCTTTCTACATGCGGACGGATCTCTCGGCACATCTTCTTTCTTAACGGGCGACGGGAACAGCCATATAGAATTCACCGTTTTCCTATACTCCGTAAGCATTTCGAGCACGGGCGGAGAGAGGATGATCCTTCGTTCCGAAGCCTTAGGCTTGGGTGGCTCAATCTTTAATTCGCCCTTCACGTATCGCACCTGCTTGGTGACCGAGAGTTCTCCGGTTTCGAAGTCGATGTCCTTCCATTGCAGACCAACTATCTCACCACGGCGCAAGCCTGTGGCAAGGTCGAGCATAAACATCTCGTAGAATCCTTCGATCTGAGCTTGATACAGGAGCTTTTGCATCGCTTCGGGTGTGAGTATCTTGACCTCGGGTGTTTTCTTTGGTGGCAACTTACATCCGATAGCAGGATTCTGACGGATGAGCTTTTCCGTCACCGCCTTTTCAAGAGCAGCTCTGCAATGAGCGTGTATGCTTCGGATGACCGAGTTGGCAAGTCCGGGGCCGTAGATATCTCGGCGGACGAGTCTGCCGTTGGCTTTGAGTTGAGCGTAGAATTTCTCCAGCAATCCCGTGGTAATCTGATTCAGCGAATGGTGTCCGATTTTTGGAATGATCTGTTTGTAGATACGTTGCTCATAAGTGGCTTGCGTGGATTCCTTCAGCGTGTTCTTACAGTAGGTCTGATACCAAAAGTCCATCCACTCGCCAAAGGACATGGTAGGCGTGGTTTTCTTTGTGACCGCCCCCAACTCCGCTTTGAGCTTTTCGAGCTTTTCAAGGCATTTGGCTTTTGATACAGCAGTCACGTTTTTGGTCTTTGGCATACCTTTTTCATCGTAGCTGACTACGACGCGAGCTTCCCAACGACCGTCCTTGCGCTTGGTTAATGTTCCTTCGCCTGCTTTTCTGCGTTTTGCCATGGCTTCAACTCCTTTCCGAGGATGTCTGTAATATAACTCGTGACGATGTTCGCCGCATTCTTCTGCATATCGCTCGTCACATGTGCGTAGTGGTCCAGCGTGAAGCTGGCCTTGGTGTGTCCCACGATTTCGGACAATGTCTTGGGCGCTATGCCCGAATTCGCGGCGTGTGATGTGAACGTATGGCGCAGGTCGTGCAAGCGAATGTCGGGCAGATTACCCTTTTTGAGTATTGCTTTAAGCTGACGGTAGGCTTTGCTCGGATCCAACGGAAACTCCGGCTTGAGGAGATTCGGAAATATCCATTCGCTGAAAGATTTCTTTTTCCGTTCAGCAAGGAGCCGCCACAAGCTATCGGGCAGGTAGATGGTTCGTTTACCATCTTCAGTCTTGGTCTCGCCGATAACGAGCTCCTTATGCACGAAATCCACCGAGCGAACCACGCGAAGCGTTCGATCGTCCTCATCAAAGTCTTCCCATCGTACCCCACATATCTCACCTGCACGCATACCCGTGAGTATCTCCGTATAGAAGAAGTCGTGCCATGCCTCATCATTTTCGATCAGCTTCATGAAGGTTTCAAGCTGATCCTTGGTCAGCACCTGTTTTTCTTTGCGATGAATTTTCGGAGGTGAAGTACCGTCCGCAGGGTTTTTCGGGATAAGTCCTTCT
>JAZSGD010000114.1:0-7504 GCA_045532555.1 Eubacteriales bacterium
CGCAGAGGCAGGATTTAATCTGCTTGAGCTTGGTTGGGCATCGCACGAGCAAGCAAACGAAGCAGTTGCTCTTTGTGAGCAGATCGGCGTTGATCTTCTCTTTCAGGATTTCAGTCGCTTCGGCGGCATGCAACGCTTTCGAGAGGAAGGTCTGGTAGACGATATGGAGGGTGTTGCTACGGAGCTTAGTAAATGGAAGCGTGTTGCGGGATTTTACATCTGGGACGAGCCTATGCTGGATGATCAGCTTGAGGCTGCACGCGTGCTTGTCGATATAGCCGAGAGGGTGGCTCCCGATAGACTTCCCTTTACCGTGGCTATCCCGAGCTACAACCTTGATTACACTTGGGATAACGGACTTTTCGCAGATTATCTTGAAAGATACGTTACTATAATCAATCCGCCAATTCTTTCGCTTGACTACTATCCCTTCGGTATTCCCGGAGATCAGGATGAGGTCGATCAGTGCGACAAGTCGCGTATGTGGTGCGATCTCGGTATTCAGAAGCTGCTTTGCGATAAGTATGATCTGCCGCTGTGGTTCTATTATCAGGGGCAGAATCTTCACGACGTAGATTTCTTTATTTTCCCGATGATCCGTTCGATGATGTATGCGGGCGCGCTTTACGGCGCAAAGGGACTTCAGCATTTCACTGCGGTCGGCGCGGTCATCGACAAGGACGGAAACAAGGAGAAGTTCTTTGACGAGCAGAAGGCTATTCATGAGGAATTCAGAAATCTTGGTGAGACGCTTATGGCATTGAGCTGCAAGCGAGTTATACACGACGATAGCGTTGTTCTTCGTTGCGAAATTGCTGACAAGCTTGCAAATAAGCTTGAAGAAAGTGCATATCTCTCCGCGCCTCTGCCCTACAGAGTTTCGGTTTCCGAGTTTGAGGACGAGTATGGCAACGGATATATGATGATACTCAATCGCGATTATATGAAGACTGCTGACGTGAAGCTTTCGCTTAACGGAAATTACAGACTGTACGAGGTCAGCAAGACCGACGGCTTACAGCACGTAATGAGCGACAAGACCGACAAGCTTTCGCTTTCGCTCGAGCCCGGAGATGCGTCTTTAGTCCGACTTCAGCCCGCCGACGAGGAAGCGTTTACTATTGAATACAGACTTTCAAAATAAATCTTGATAAAAGAGACCTTCGGGTCTCTTTTTTTGTCTGCTTTTTTGTGAAGATTTTTACTGTTTTTGATATGTTTTATTCTTGACACAATCTTTTATTAATTGTATAATATAACTATATGACATCTAATATTGTGACACTTTATTGGTGAAAACAAGGAAAGGATTGTATGTTTGGCTTTAAAACTATGGGTAGTACCCACATTCCACACTACAAAAATACTGCCGGAAAGCCTGCTGTTATAATGTCTGATGCAAAGGAGGTCTTGTTGCCTCTTTCACAGCATATCGGAGCGCCTGCAACACCGCTTGTCAATGTTGGCGACGAGGTCAAGGTCGGTCAGAAAATTGCCGAGGCGAATGGATTTGTTTCCTCACCCATATACGCTTCGGTTTCGGGTAAGGTTTCGAAAATCGAGGATTATTTGCGTCCCGACGGCAGAACTGTGGCGGCTATACGAATCGTCAGCGACGGTCTTATGGCTAGGTGCGATGAAATTGCTCCCCCGTCCGTATCCGATCTTGACGGACTTATCGCTGCGGCGAGAGAATCGGGACTCGTTGGTCTTGGCGGTGCGGGATTTCCCCTTTCCGTTAAGCTTGAGGCGCTCAAAAAGGGTGGAATTGACAAGATCATTATCAACGGTGCGGAATGTGAGCCCTACATAACCTGCGACACCTATGCTATGCTTTATGAGTCTGAATGGATCGAAAAAGGTATTGCTTTGCTTAAAAAATTCGCTCCGAGTGTTGATCAATTCATTATCGGAATTGAGAAAAACAAGCCTGCCTGCATTAAGGAAATGAAGCGCATCTTCGAGGGCGATGAAAAGGTCAAGGTCGTTTCTCTGCCCGACACTTATCCGCAAGGCGGAGAAAAGGTGCTTATATACAACACGACGAAGAGGATAATCAACGAGGGCAAGCTGCCTGCTGACGTCGGAGTGCTCGTTATAAACGTCACTTCCCTGACTATTCTTGCGAAATACGCGGAGTGCGGTGAGCCTCTCATCTCAAGATGTGTGACCCTTGACGGTTCTGCAGTTGCTGAGCCGAAAAATATAATTGCTCCTATCGGCTGCTCGATACGCGAACTGGTTGAATTCGGCGGCGGACTGAAAAACGAAGCAGGAAAGGTCCTTTACGGCGGTCCTATGATGGGAACTACTGCGGCATCTCTCGATGAGCCGATCGTTAAGACTACGGGTGCGATCACGATCCTTGACCGCAAGGATTCCCTACTCTCCGAGCCCACTGCATGTATTCACTGCGGACGTTGTATTCGTTCGTGTCCGCTTGATCTTTCTCCCGTGGCTTACTCAAGGGCGCTTGAATGCGAGAGTCAGGAGGAGAAGATCGCAATTCTTGACAAGAACAAAATTATGCTTTGTATGGAGTGCGGTTGCTGCTCGTTCGTTTGTCCTGCAAGCCGTCCACTCGTACAAAACAACCGAATTGCCAAGGCCGAGTACAGAGAGTATCAGGCGGCTATGACGAAGCTCAAGAAATGACGGAGGTGACGTTATGGAAAAGTTAATAGTATCATCGTCTCCGCATTTTCACGGAAAAACAACGACTGCGGGTATTATGCGCGACGTTCTTATCGCACTTTCCCCTGCGGCGATCGCGGCGGTCGTGCTCTATGGCATAAAGGCTCTTATAATCATCTCGGTTTGCGTTGCGACATCTGTTTTGTCGGAGTTTGTATTCAATATAATCGCCAAAAAGAAACAGACGGTTGGTGACTTGAGCGCGATCGTCACCGGACTTTTGCTTGCACTCAGTCTTTCGACGAGAGTCAGCATCTGGCACTGTTTTGTCGGCTCGATTTTCGCGATAGTTGTTGTCAAATGTCTTTTTGGCGGCATTGGATGCAATTTTGCAAACCCTGCAGTCACAGCACGTGTGATGTTGTTGATCGCTTTCGGCAAGGTTGCCGGAGGATCTGCTACAAGGTTTATGTCTGCTGAGCTTACTACGAGTGCGACTCCGCTTGCTGTCATCAAGGACGGTGAGGGACTGCTACCCTCTCTGACTGATATGCTGATCGGTAATCGCGGCGGTGCTATCGGTGAGGTTTGCGCTATCGCGCTTATTCTTGGATTTATCTATCTTGTTATAAGACGTGTGATAACGTGGGAAACACCCGTGATATTTGTCGCAACTGTATTCGTTCTTTCTCTTATCGTTAAGCAGGATCTTAACGCGGCGCTCTATCAGGTGCTTGGCGGCGGTCTGTTGCTCGGCGCGATATTTATGGCGACCGATTACGTAACTACTCCCATTACCCGAAGCGGAAAGGCGGTCTTTGCGCTTGGATGCGGTATAATTACCGTTCTCATTCGCTTTTGGGGCGATTATCCCGAGGGAGTATCGTTTGCGATCTTATTTATGAACATTCTTACCCCTTATATCGAAAAGCTTTGTCGCAACAAGCCGATAGGAGGTGTAAAAAATGAAAAATAAGCTCTTTCCCACGTTGGCTCTTGGAATTATCTGTCTTGTAGTCGTTTTGATATTGGCGGCGGTCAACACGATCACCGCACCGCTTATTGAAAAGGCACAAGCAGAAAAGGTACAAAAGGCACTTGCCGAAGTAATGCCCGAGGGAGTTAATTTCACCGAGATTGAGGTTAACGGACTTCCCTCCGAGGTCACGGACGTCTACTGCGAGGACGGTGGCGGCTACGTATTCCAGATGAGCGTTGTCGGATACAAGCCCGGACTTGTAATTCTTTGTGGCATTGACGCAAACGGCGTTATTACCGGCGCGGACTTCGTTTCATCAAAAGAAACCCTCTCGGCAGAAGTTGGCCTTGGTAAGAACTTTATCGGGCACTCGTCCGATACTGTGACTGTCGAATTGGTCGCAGGCTCGACGGCAAAGAAAACTACGAACGCATATTACTCCGCTATTGAAGCGGCGCTTGAGGCTTTTGAAATGATTACAGAAAGGGAGGATACACAATGAAAAACAACAAGCTTGCTATCCTTCTTAAAGGTATCATAACAGAAAACCCCGTTCTGATGCTCGTTCTCGGAACATGTCCTACGCTTGCTACAACGGGAAACGTCATTTCTGCTTTTTCAATGGGCATTGCTGCAACACTCGTGCTTATATGCTCGAATGCAGTCATTTCTTTGCTCCGCAAGGTAATTCCCGACACGGTGCGAATTCCCTGCTACATTGTAATTATTGCGGGCTTTGTTACCGCATTGCAAATGCTTCTGCAGGCGTATCTGCCGTCGATATACGATATGCTCGGTGTTTATCTCGCGCTTATCGTCGTAAACTGCATTATTCTCGGCAGAGCTGAGATGTTTGCGCGTAAAAATCCCGTTCTCGATTCGGTCATGGACGGTATTGGTATGGGAATCGGATTCCTTGTGGCGCTTTTGCTTATGGCTACGGTTCGAGAGGTCTTTGGTGCCGCTTCGTTTGCGGGAATCTCTATTCCCTTTATGGAATATTTCAAGATCCCGATACTTACTCAGGCACCCGGCGGATATCTTGTATTCGGTTTCCTTATCGCACTGATGAACAAGCTCAACCAGAAGCGCGGCGGTGTAAAGAAAAAATCGTTCTCCTGCGAAGGCTGTCCTTCGGCTTCGGCTTGCCACGGCGGCTGTGAAAAGGGCGTAAAGGAGGGTGACACGAATGTTTAAACCTCTTATTCTTATACTGATGGGCGGAGTTCTCATCAACAATTACGTGCTTCAGCAGTTCCTTGGCATCTGTCCTTTTCTCGGTGTTTCAAAAAAGGTAAATCAAGCCGTGGGAATGGGTGTTGCAGTTACATTCGTAATGCTCGTTGCAACGGCGGCGACATGGCCTATATATACCTACATTCTTTTCCCAAAATACACTTACTTACAAACTATTGTCTTTATTCTTGTTATCGCGACGCTCGTTCAGTTCGTTGAGATAGTTCTCAAACGATTTATTCCCTCGCTTTTCAAGGCACTCGGAGTATATCTGCCTCTTATCACGACTAACTGCGCGGTGCTCGGTGTTGCACTCAACAACATCAGCGACGGCTTCAATTTAGTGGAGTCTATAGTTTCTTCTCTTGGTGTCGGTCTTGGATTTTTGCTTGCAATGGTTCTTTTCGCGGGAGTTCGTTCGCGTATGGAAAACATCAAGACTCTTAGGTCCTTCCAAGGCTTACCCGTTACTCTTATTGCAGCATCGATAGTTGCGCTCTCCTTCTACGGATTCTCGGGCGTTATCGAAAGTCTTTTGGCATAAGGAGGGTGTGAAGATATGAAAATATTAATACCTGTACTTATCGGTTTGGCAATATCCGTAGTGTGCGGAATCGTGCTGACCGTTGCTTCGAGACTGTTTGCCGTTAAAGAAGACGAAAAGTTTTTAAATATCCGTGACTGTCTGCCCGGTGCTAACTGTGGTGCTTGCGGATACAGCGGTTGTGACGGTTACGCTAAGGCGCTCTCTTCGGGTGAGATCGACGTGACTAATCTTTGCGTTCCCGGTGGCGACAGCGCGGCAAAGCAGATAGCCGAGGTTCTCGGTGTTGAAGCCGAGGACGTGATCGAAAAGATTGCTTACGTTGCCTGTAACGGAAACTGCGACGCGGCGCCGAGAAAGGTTGAATATCACGGTCCGCAAAGCTGTAGAATTGCCAATATGAATTATAACGGCGATAAATTCTGCACATTTTCCTGCCTTGGATACGGTGATTGTATTGCGGTCTGTACAAGAGATGCGATCACGATCGAGAACGGTGTTGCAAGGGTTGATCCCAAAAAGTGTATGGGCTGTGGCGCTTGCACGCGTGTTTGTCCCAACAAGGTCATTCATATAGTCGACGCGACTTCAAAGGTCAAGGTTCTCTGCTCCAATCACGACAAGGGTGCTATCACCAGAAAGGCTTGCACAAACGGTTGTATTGCCTGTGGCAAGTGCGAGAGAACTTGTCCCAACGGTGCTATCAAGGTCGAGCACAATCTTGCAGTTATCGATTACGAAAAGTGTACGGGCTGCGGTGAGTGCGCCGAGGCTTGTCCCGTGAAATGTATTGAACTGAAAAAATTATAAAAATTAAACAGGGGTTTGTATAACCCCTGTTTTTCTACGTATGATTATATAGCTTCTATTGCCGCTATGAGAGCTGAAACAATGGTATCAAGCGGCATTGACGGCATATTTTCCTTTTGCTGCTCATCGGAATACGGAACGTGTATAAATCCGATCTGCATTTCAGTTTCTTTGAAATGATCGAGCAAGGAGTAAAGCAAGTCGTTGCATACGTATGCTCCTGCTGAATAAGAAACCTGCGCTGCAATTCCCTTTGATTTAATATTTTCTGCGATCTTTCTGACGGGCAGTGTCGAAAAATACGCTTTATTTCCGCCTTTGATTATCTCGTCATCGGACGGTTGGTTGCCGTTGTTATCAGGTATGCTTGCGTGGCGAAGATTTATACCGACCATTTCGGGAGTCACCGCCGCCCTACCTCCTGCCTGACCTATGCACAAGATAACGTCGGGAGCAAGATCCTTTGCCACAGCGATAGCCTTTTCAGGTGCTTCGCCAAACACTACGGGCAGACATAATTTTGTTATTAGAAAATCACAGATTACATCGGGCAATCGACGAACTGCATCCCAAGAGGGATTTATCGTCTCACCGCCGAAAGCTTCAAATCCTGTTATAAGTAATTTTCTCATATATTCTCCGTTAGCGCTTATTTGCAAAAAAATCTGAAAGCAGCTTGGCACACTCCTCACTCATAAATCCGCCAGAGACCTTCGGCTTATGGTTGAGTGGATACGAGCACATATTGAGGACGCTCTCGCATGCTCCCGCTTTGGCATCCTTGGCTCCGTACACGACCTCGCCCATTCTTGAATTGATTATAGCGCCCATACACATCGGGCAGGGCTCGAGTGTGACGTAGAGCGTACATTTTTCAAGATGCCATCCACCGAGCACTTTGCATGCCTCGCGTATTGCTATCAGCTCGGCATGTCCCGTAGCATCGCCAGTCTGCTCCCTGTTATTATGCGCTGTGGCGATGATCTCTCCGTCCTTGACAACTACCGCACCAACAGGTATTTCGCCCTCCGTGGCGGCTTGTTGCGCCTCACAGAGCGCTTTTTGCATATATTCGTTTATTATCATATCAGATCTCCCGAAAATATGGTCTTATATTATGAGTATACCACATTTTACCGTGTTTTTCAAGCGAAAAAACAAAAAACAGTCGGACATTGTCCGACTGTTTTTATATGTGTCAGGAATTACTGCTTAACACCGGAGAGCTTTGCGATCTCTGCTGCGTAGTCTTCCTGCTTCTTCTCGATGCCCTCACCCTTCTCGAAACGAACGAAGGATGC
>JAZSGD010000309.1:0-2290 GCA_045532555.1 Eubacteriales bacterium
TTTCCAAATAAAATTATAATTTATAGCCTCTCCGCCGTCGACGAGTATGCTCTGCCCCGTGCAGAAGCCGTTGACAGCCGTCAGAAAATATGCCCACTCGGCGATCTCCTCGGGTGTCGCCCATCTTTTCAGCGGAGTCTCTTCCATTATCTCCGCCCACAGCATAGGATCGTTCATAACACACTCGTTCAGAGGCGTAAGCACTCCCCCAGGGTCAAGACTGTTGCAGGTCGCTCCGAATTTTGCAACCCTCATAGCCACGTTTTTGGTGTAAGCAAGAACGCCTCCCTTGCTCGCGCAGTATTCGGGAAATTCCGCACCAGTATGCGCGCTCGCAGAGCCAATATTCAATATCGACTTGATCCCCTCGCGAACACCGTATTTTTCGGTAATATGGATCAAAGCCTTGAGATTTATATCGATATCAGCCTCATTCTGTGTGCCGGCATTGTTGATAAGTATCTCGATGCCATCAACCTCGGGCAGATTATCGTAATCGCGCACGTCGCAAACGTAATGGGTATATTTCTCGCACGCAATCGTGCCTTCCTGCCTATCAATGCCGATGACCTCGTGCCCTTTATTCAAGAAGATCTCGGCTATAGCCTTTCCGATTCCCTGCGAGGTTCCCGTAACTAAAACCTTCATATCAGCTCTTTCTCCCTTCAATATACTCCAGATATTCGCGCCCTACGTTATTCGCCCTCCACTTTTTAACAAGACGGTATCCGACGGGTGAGAAGACTATCTCCATTATCAGCTCCGCCACAGCGCCCGTGAGCGCACAGGTCGCGCACTGAAGCACCGTCCAATGAAATCCGTCCCAGAAAACAGGAGCAAATCCGACGAAAACAATTATCGAAAAAATGAAATTGTCCAAAAACTGACCGATGAAGGTCGATATGTAAGACTGCATAGCGTATGCAAGCTTGCCATCGGGATTTTTTCTGAACGCTTTGCCGATAGTCCAATTCAGCATATTGTTAATAACTGCGGAGGACAAAAACGCGATGGTACTTCCAAGGAGGATAAACCACGTACCGCCGAAAATAGAGTTGAACGCGCTGTAATCGTCGGCGGTCGACGGAATGATACTCGCGACGAAAAAGATAAGGCAGGTCAAAAGATTTATCATGGCTGCCAAAATCGATATTTTATTAGACGCCTTCGGGCCGAAATGCTTGGTGATAATGTCCATACACATAAACGACAGCCACGAGATCAGAATACCGCCGTCAAGTGCGATCCAATCAAGCTGTAAAAGCGTTTTGTTCGCGAGCAGATTCATACAAACAACGCTCACGACAAAAAGAGTAACGACCGTTGCGGGCATGCACCGCAGTAAGATCGCCGTCTCCTCTTTTTCCTTCTGTAACCAATTCTTTATCTTAATCATTATAAATAAACTCTCCCACGAAGAGATTTGATTAGTGCAAACTATTACATCTTATTATACCATATAATCAGACTTTTTTCAACCCAAAATTGTTCAAACGCCACCTTTTTCAAATAAAATTTGTTTTTTTACCCTTTTTCTCTTGCTCCAAAACCGCTTGTATGGTATAATTAACCTTGTAAACACTCTATACGGAGGCATAATATGACGATCAGTGAAAGATTTTTAAAATACGTATCCTTCCCGACCATGTCGGATGAAAATTCCGAAACCATGCCCAGCACGGATAAGCAGCTTGTACTCAGCCGTTATCTTGCCGAGGAATTGAAAGCCCTCGGGCTTACAGACGTCGAGCTCGACGATAAGGGCTACCTCTACGCCACTCTCCCCGCAAATACCGAAAGTAGCGTTACCGTCGGTCTTATAGCGCACGTCGATACCTCGGATGCCGTCAGCGACGGACCTATCAACACGAAAATTGTAAAATACGAGGGCAAAAAGATCTGCCTCAACGAAGAAAAGAATATCTGGCTTTCTCCCGAGGAATATCCCTCGCTCAACAGATACGTCGGCAATAACCTTATAGTCACGGACGGCACTACCCTGCTCGGCGCAGACGATAAGGCGGGCGTATGCGCAATAGTATCCGCCGTTGAGAAGGTCATAAAGAACAATCTCCCTCACGGATGTATAAAGATCTGCTTTACTCCCGATGAGGAGATCGGCAGAGGCGCAGACCACTTCGACGTACAGAAATTCGGCGCAGATTATGCCTACACCGTCGACGGCGGCGGACTTGGCGAGCTTGAATACGAAAACTTCAACGCCGCATCGGCAAAGGTCGAGCTCAGAGGTGTCTCTATCCACCCTGGAAGCGCAAAGGACAAGATGAAA
>JAZSGD010000007.1:0-2159 GCA_045532555.1 Eubacteriales bacterium
GAAGGAGGTACTGCCTTGAGATACTACGATCCTAAACGCAGAGATAACCCCGGCGATTATTTTCCTCTGCCGAAAGCCGCGTTCCGTCTCGGACTTGACTACGGCGAGATCGCCGTCCTCGCCTACCTCATGTACTGCGAGGACAGAAAAACATTCACGTGCCATCCGAGCTACGCTACCATCGGGAGCGCACTCAACATGAGTAACAACACCGTCAAAAAATATGTAGACAGCCTTGAACGTAAAGGCTTCATCTATACCGAGCCGACGATGGTTCGCACTCGTGACGGTCGCACCCATAACGGCAGCCTGCAATATACCTTGCAACCGATCAAGCCTATCGAAGAAGCGTACTTCGAAAAGCAAATCCGTGAAGCTGAAGCAAGAGCGAGGTTCAATCAGGCGATGAAAAAATTTGAGAAGAAAGGAGGAAAACTTGATGAAGCAGTCAATGTATAAGAACAGAGATGAGATGCCGATGTTCCTCACGGTGATGGACGTGGCAAATCTGCTTGGGATCTCCCGTGCAAGTGCCTATGAGCTTGTGCGTGAGGATAACTTTCCGAAGCTGAAGATCGTTCAGGGACGAACCATTATACCGAGAGATCGACTCCTTGAATGGCTCGACGAGCAGGCTCGTTACGATGAGCTTCCGAGGTGACGGTTATGGTAAAATTAGATTATAATCAGGCAAGAAAGGTTCATAAGCTCATCCACAAGGAGTGTTGTAATTGCGTAGATGGCAACTGTATTTTGCTCGATGACGTATGCGTACAGCTTATCAGTCAGCACAACATTTACTGCAATTATTTTCTCCGCGCGGTGCTTCCGCTTGACAAAAATCTCTCCGCAGAATTACTCTCAAAGGATGCAAAGCGGTGCGAGGTATGCGGAAAATATTTCGCGCCTAAAAGTAATCGGCAGAAATACTGTGAGAGCTGTTCTGAAAAACAGCGCAGTGAATATATGCGAAATTATATGAGAGATAAACGGCTAGAGTGTTAACATTTAGGGCTTAAAAAGTCAAGGAAAATCAAGGGCTTTCAGCTCGGTGTCAATAGGGGGGTAGGCATATAAGGTCTACCCCTTATTCTATCGCAGGAAACCACGGTGAACGCAACGATAAGTGAACCGTGCACCATGCGCCAAGAGGGCTAATTCAGCCCTCTTATTTTTTAGCAGGTTAAAGCAAGACTGGCTCACACTCGTGTTTTGCCGCCTTGCAATCACCTCGGACGGCAACAGCCGACCGAAAAGCAACGTTTTAGGGCGTTTTTGCGAGAAAAACAGGGGTGACCGATAAAAACCAGCACAGTCCCCAATTTTGCGATTCACACTCGAAAAGTGTGAAAGAAACTGCAAAACAGCCCGTAAATACGTCCTTTTAGCGGTGTGATAAAATCAAAAACGGAAAGGAAATCAATTATGAAAGAACAAAACGAAAAGTTAAGAACCACCATTTATATTGACGAGCAGCTCGTCAATCGCTCGGAGATTCTCTTCGGTGAAGCCGAGGTCAACTCCTTCTCCGCCTTCGCTTCCAAGGCGATTGAAAACTATATCACAAAGCTTGTCATCGATAAGAACGGCGACCTTCTCTCAGGTGAAATCAAGAAGGCAATCAAAAATGAGCTCAGTCCGATCGGAACGAGAGTGTCGAAAGGCTTGTATCGCTATGCCGTTGAGTTCGATACTTTGATTCAGATCATCGGTGAGCTGTACGAGTTCAATCCCAAATCACTTGAAGGCTACCGTACCAAAGCGGAGGGGCATGTCTATAAACTAAAAGGGAAGATAGATTATTCCGCACTCCTAGGAAATCAATTTGCAGAGGAAGAAGAAAACGAATGACGAAAATTCTTTTCTTTATCTTTCTTTCGATAGTCTCTGGACTTTTGAAAAACTTGTGGTATGATCTTCTTGAAACAAATGACTGTAGCATCAGATTATAAAACATCGATGAGAAAGGAGAAAGATATAGCATGGCAAAAAGACGTCCCAATGGTGACGGACTCGTTCGAAAAAGAGAAGACGGTAGATGGGAAGGGCGTATCGTGGCAGGTCATAAAAAAGACGGCAGCCCGATATATCGCGCGGTGTTTGCCGAGAAGCAAAGCGAGCTCATGCCCAAGCTTCATCAGCTGAAAGAGCAATATGCA
>JAZSGD010000329.1:0-3682 GCA_045532555.1 Eubacteriales bacterium
CGAAATCTTATCGGGAGGTGTCGAGGGCTTCACAATTTCAAACTCCCCCTCACCCTTTTTGTCTTTGGAATATTTAAAATCGAAGGTGTGGGTATACGTATGCCATCTTCCGTGTCTGAAAAAACTTTTTGATCGGTATGCGGAATATCCAGCGTATAGCATACCTACAAACACATAAGCGGGAATCAGCGACTCAATATGTACATTGACGTACTGCTTGAATATCAGCGCGAATATCGCCGTTATAGCAATGACCGACGCGTAAATTATAAAGGTTATTTTTTTCATTGAAGTTCCTGTGTGATAGTTGAAAATGTGTAGAAGAGGGGGAACCCCCCACTTGTGCGGTTCCCCCACGCTCCGCTAAAGCGAAGCTCCCCCTCTGTGGCGCTTTCGAACGATAAGGAATTTCGCCTCTGCGGAGGCGCCCGCCGATCGCGGCGGCTCCGACAAGCCTTTGAAAAGGCTTGAGCGAAACTTTCAAAAGCGCTTCGCGTTTTAGGGTGAAGTTATTACTTCTCCTCAGCCACGCCCTTGATGGACGCTACGAGTCCTGCTACGTTCTGGATCTCGGAGGGAATGATGATCTTGGTCGCCTGACCGTCAGCCACCTTTTCAAGTGCCTCGAGGCTCTTGATTGCGATAACTCCCTCGCCCGGCTTCGATTCGTTGATCATCTTGATACCGTCTGCGGTTGCCTGCTGGATCTTAAGGATAGCTTCAGCTTCACCCTCTGCCTTGAGCACCTGCGACTGCTTCTCTGCTTCCGCACGAAGAATTCGCGACTGCTTCTCTGCCTCTGCGTCAAGGATCATAGACTGCTTACGTCCTTCTGCAAGCAGAATCGCGGAGTTCTTTTCACCCTCTGCACGAAGAATAGCTTCACGTCTTTCACGCTCTGCCTTCATCTGCTTTTCCATCGCGTCCTGAATTTCCTTGGGAGGAATGATATTCTTAAGCTCTACGCGGCTTACCTTGATTCCCCAAGGGTCAGTTGCCTCGTCAAGTATAGATCTCATCTTCGAGTTGATAATGTCACGCGAGGTGAGCGTTGCATCAAGCTCCATCTCACCGATGATATTACGAAGAGTGGTGGAGGTGAGATTTTCGATAGCGGTCATAGGAGTTGCGTGACCGTAGGAATAAAGCTTGGAATCAGTGATCTGATAGAACACGACGGTGTCTATCTGCATTCTTACGTTATCCTTGGTAATAACGGGCTGGGGCGGGAAGTCTGCGACCTGCTCCATTTTGTTTATTTTCTTTGCGATCCTATCGATGAAGGGTATCTTGAAGTGAAGTCCCGTGCCCCATGTAGCGTGGTATGCGCCGAGTCGCTCGATAACGTACGCTCTCGCCTGAGGAACAACGTGGATATTGGACATAATGATAATCAGAAGCAGAACTCCGATTATTGCCAATGCCACGAGAGCGCCTTGATTCATAGCCATTACGTTCATAAATAAAGCTGTTGTCATAATACTTTTTCCTTTCTTAAATCAGCTATGTAGCTTAAATTTTTCTACAGTTTAACTTGACTCCCGAGATGCTTTCTACTATAACGTATTCGCCTATCTCGGCAGTTTCGGAATCGTCTGTCATTCGGGCACTCCAGACCTTTCCGTCGATCTTTACCGCGCCTCTCATCTCAGGATTATTGATGTCCTCCTCGACTCTTGCGCGCTGCCCTATCAGAAGATCGAGATCGGTCTTTGCATCGCTCTTTTTCAGTATGCGCTTTCTGATCACGGTAAACGCGAGCACGAAAAGCACGATCGAAATAGCTGCAAAGACAACTCCCTGCACCCATTCGGTTACTCCGAAAAGCGACAAAATGAGTGACACTATCGTTCCGGGCAGAAACCAGATAGCCACAAGCTCTGCCGTCGCCGCCTCGATTCCGATAGAAACGACGAATACCGACGCCCATACGATCGTCATTACATATTCTTCCATTATTACGCCTCCTTGCTGTATTAGCAGATATGCAATCGGTTGCGATTGTTTCATCTTGATTCAATTATATCACGCAGTCGCGCGATTGTCAATACGTTTCGCTCAAAAAATATAAACAATTTTTCAGTGCACTTTTGGTACACATTGTACAAATCCAATCAGTTCGCATGGGTTTTGCTGAAAATATCCATGATCATCAACTCGCCCGTGCTGTTATTGATAACGAAATACTGTGCTCGGCAGGCATCCGACTCGATATCCTTTCTGTACGTGCCGTTGTTTTCGTGTATCTTATATTCTACGACGTAGACAAACTCTGCGTAGGTGCTTCCCGTTTCGCTTTGTTTCGCGCTTTCGCTATATTTGGTTATGACGACATCATATACCTGCTGCTGCGTGAAGCTGTCGAAATGTCCGACATCCTCGTGCACAAGCTCGTTGTACGCGTCGCTATCCCCCGCTATCAGCGTTCCGATAAGATTATATATCAGCGCAAAGCTTGCGTCGTAGTTTGAAAGAGTTTTATCGTTGACGCTGACCTGCACTCCCGAGGTATAACAATACTGTATAGTTCTGTCGTACTTCAGATATTCCTCGTATTCGAGTATATCGAAGTCCTCCTCCTTGGTGTCGGCAAGCTTGGATGGGTCGACGGTGTATTCTTCTCTGTCGGGCTTACCGTCGTCGTTTTTGAGCAGTCCCGGTATGAGCGAGCAGACAAGCAAAAGCAATATTGACGCTGCGAGCACGCAGATTATTATTATTTTATTTTTCTTTCTGGTGTCCGCATTCATACGGACTATTCCCGATTTATTTTCTTCGTTCATTCTAACCTCCATTCCGCCGATTGGGGCAGCACAAATAATAATCGATGAATTTTGCCCAACGGCAAAATTCGTGCGTGAATTACGCCACAGGCGAGTAGTGGATCTCACCAAACCGCCTTGCGGTATATCTTACTAAAAGATAAAAGTAACTTTCACGCTGGTCTCCGTTTCGTAATTGATCTTTACGGTATAAGTATATCATAAAAAGACGTTCTTTGCAACACAAATCATCGTCAATATGTTAAATTTCGGTGAAATGAGGAGGTTTATATTTATCATTATAGTAAAAATATCAGAAAAAACGAAAAAAATGTTGTTTTCTGGGCTTGGTCGTGGTATAATGTATAATGTAGTATTATTTTTTATTGTTCCTACGGAAAGGAAGTTTAAACCGTTATGAAATACTTAGTGCTGATCCCCGACGGAATGGCAGATGAAAAAATAGAAGCTCTAGGCAACAAAACTCCCATGGAGGCGGCAAATAAGCCGAACACAGATGCGCTCTGTGCGTGCTCGACGGTCGGCTTGGTCTCCAACGTGCCGGAGGGCATGGTGCCCGAAAGCGACACCGCAAATATGGCAATACTTTCCTTTGATCCCAAGGTCTATTCCAAGGGTCGCTCTCCTCTCGAAGCGGTCAGTATGGGGCTTGAGATGAAGGAGGACGAGGTTGCTTACCGCTGCAATATCGTCACGCTTTCCGATGAGGGCGAATACGACGAAAAGATAATGATAGATCACAGCGCCGACGAGATCACGACCGCCGAGGCGGACGAGCTGATCCGCGCGATGCAGGAGCACTTTGGCAACGACGAGCGGCATTTTTACACCGGCGTCAGCTACCGCCATTGCCTGATCCGCAAAAACGGAAATGACAAATACCCTTTTATGCGCCCCCA
>JAZSGD010000341.1:0-8586 GCA_045532555.1 Eubacteriales bacterium
AACATCTCCTCAAAATCCATCGGCATCTGCTCGATGACCGCGGGATTCAAGGCTTCAAGCATCGACTTCATCTGCTCCTGCCGTCCCTCGAGAACAATACGGACGAACCGTCCGTTTCTCTCAAGCGAAACCACGGGAAGCGCCGAGAACATAGCGTCCGAGATCTCATTGGTAAAGGCAAGCTGGAACTTGCAGAAGCGGTCGACTCGCTCGGCAATATCGCCCGATGATGCGACGGTCATTTTATCGATGAGCGCATAGCAATCGCAGAAATCCTCAAGCTCGCGCAGCGAATGGCTCGAAATTATAACTCCCGTTCCGTCCTCCTCGACCGCCTTGTTTATCGCCTTCTTGAAGGCAAGGCGCGCCAGGGGGTCAAGACCGTCAAACGCCTCGTCGAGCAAGAGATATTTAGGTCTTACCGCAAGAGCCAACGCCACGTATAGCTGACGTCTCATTCCCTTTGAAAAATTGCGTATCGGCTTCTTTTCGTCAAGACCAAATTCGGTCATATAACGGTCAAATACCTCATAATCCATCTTGGGATAAAAGACCTTATACATCTGGTAAAGGCTTCTGCCCGTTGTGTGTATCGTATAATACGGGTCATCAGGCAAGAAGAATATTTTGCTTCTTGCTCTTTCTTCTTTCATGCTTTCGCCGTCGCAGATTATCTCGCCTGCTGTGGCGGTGTATACTCCCGAGATCAGTCGCAAAAGCGTGGTCTTTCCCGCGCCGTTTATGCCGACAAGACCCATAACGCTGCCCTCGTTAAGCGAAAGATTAACGTTTTCAAGTATCTTTTTCTGCCCGATGAAATGGGTCAGGTTCTTTATCTCTAACATTCGCCATACACCTCCTCTATCCAATCTATAAGCGTTTGTTTTTCAATGCCCATGTCACGAAGCGCCGCTATGACCGACCTTTTATCAGGTGGGCACTGTGTGTCTGATTTCCCTTGTGTTACAAAGGCTCCCTTCTTTGGCAGCGAGCATATAAGCCCCTCTTTTTCAAGCGTTGCGTATGCCTTTGCGATCGTGTTCGGGTTCACTCCAAGCTCTCCTGCCGCCTCTCTGACCGAGGGGAGTTTATCACCATCTTTATAAACTCCGAGCTTGATATATTCCTTAAATCGCTCGGCTATCTCGAGATAAACGTCCTGTTTTCCCGAAAAATTCAACTGCATTTTTGCAAGCCTCCTTTCTCCCAAAATCGTCAATCTGTATTATCTGTATTATCTGTTTCAACTGTATTATAGCATACAGAATATTCATTGTCAAGCCCTTTGGAAAAACTTTTTATAAATAAGGGGTTTGGGGATAAAAATCACCCGCCGAGATCCTCTCGGCGGGTGAATATTCATTTTGTTATTCATTGGATAGATATCGACTCTATCCGCAAGCGCAACGCTATTTTGGCATTAGCTGTATTTTCGCGGCTTTTACGGGCTCGATCGGGGATCAATCGAGCTGATCGATCGAGGACACCACGACTACCTTGACTGTTTTTTGAGTTGTATTGCCCGTCGCGTCAGTGGCGGTTATCGTGAGAATGTGCTCGCCCTCGGTAAGTCTGCCGCGGTTGTCAAGCGCGCCCTCGGACCAAGTCAATTCAGTCTCCACCTCACCGTCGGTATCGTCTGTCGCGGAGATATTAAGCAGGCATCTCGCGCCGACAAGCGCGCTGATGCTCTCAGCAGTCCAGTCGATCTCGGGAGCAGCTACGTCCTTTTTGCCCACGGTTACGGTAAGCGAGATCTCCGAGTGGTTGCCTGCCGCGTCGGTCGCTCTTACTGTACAGGTGTGCTCACCCGCAACCAAAAGTCCGTTTTCGTCAAGCGCTCCGTCCGACCAGATATACTCGGGAGCGATCGCTCTCTCCTCGTATTCGTCCCAAGCGGCAAGATCAAGCTCGAGAGTCTTGCCCTCGGTGGTATCGACGGTGGTCGGTCCGTTATAGGTGATAACAGGAGCAACGGTATCTGCTTCCTTCAGTTTGAAGGTTATGCTGTCAATATAGACCGTGGTGCTTTCGCTATCTGTGAAACGGAAGCCGAAGTTGACAGGCTTGAAATATCCGTTCTCATCGGCAAAGCAAGCCATGCCCTCGGACTTGGATATATTATCTCCGTCCTTGGTAAGAGTGACGTCGATCCACGCCTCTGTTGCAGACGGCACTACTCTGGATATCCAAGAATAGCCTGCGTCATCGGTTATGCGAACCTCTTTAACATTAGGTGTGCAATAGACTCTGAACGTGATCGACTCGATCGCGTTTACCACGATCTTTTGCTCACTGAGATCAAGAGTAATTCCCGTGCCTGCAACGTTTGTCAATGCAAGAACGTAACCCGAATAGCCCTCGGGCACACCTGCTGCCTCAGCTTCTTCGGAGGTCATCATATTAAAGGTTGGAGCATGCAAGCAGGTAACGCCCTCAATTTCTTCGCCGTAGGGTATCTCGTCCTTGCCTACTCCGTCCTCAAACGACGCGGCATAGATCGAAACCGAAGAAAGAAGCAACGAAAGAACAATAATAATTGCAACAACTATTCTTTTCATTTTTACTGCGCCTCCTCGAGAAGAATGTCTCGAAGTGTCTGGATCTCCTCTGCGGTTATTCCGCAGTCGAGCAGATATTTCTCTACCTTTTCGGCAAAGGAGTCACCCTCATAAGTGTTACTCAGATAATTATAGGTTGCCTGAATATTGTTTCTGAGCGCTTCTATGCTTGCGTTATCAAGCGTTCCCGTTACCGAGAAGACAGAAAGCTCGTAATCCATCATAATGTCGGTCTTGCTTACTCCAACAAGTCCCTGAAGCAGCAGTACGATAGTTCCTGTACGGTCGCGTCCGAGTGAGCAATGGATATATACGGGATAATTTGCAGGATCGGTGAAAACTCTTATTTCATCGGCAATTATCTCCATGCCCTCCTTATTGCTTATTCCCTTGTCTCCGACGTAATATCTTCCGTCGAGGTTGATATACTTTACATCGTCTCCAAGAGGAGATTTAACACCTGCACCGCCTTCTCCCACAGTACGCAGGTCAAGGTCGGTCTTTATACCGATAATATCGTGGAAGGTCATAATGCCGTTTTCGGTGATTTCCTCAAGCTTGCCGCCACGGTAGAGCATTCCCTGCTTCATGCGGCGACCGTCAAGTCCCTCGTATCCGCCTGCATCTCTGGTGTTGCTGACTCCCTCAACCTTGATAGTTCTGGGACTCTTGGCGGTTCTGAAGCTATGTACCGAGCTTCTGACAGTTTCCTCGGCTCTTACCGCGTCGATCTGCCAATAATAAGTCTTGCCTGTAAAGAGCGTAGATAAGCTAAGCTTGTTTTCATTTACAACGTAGCTCTCCACCTCGGTCATATTCTTGTCGGTCGACAGATATACTCTGTAATAATCTGCTCCCTCGACAGCTTCCCATTCAAAATCAACGGGGACGGGGAAGTATATATCAGCGTGCTGATAAAACTCGCTGGAGTCTGTCTTTTTCCAGTTGAAAGTATCCCACCAGCCGTATACGTCATCGTTTGCGAGAATGAGCTTGGTATTGTCCTCGGGAGATATCACGGCAATATCCTCGGCGGTCTCCTCTGTGGTCTCTTCAGTGGTCACTGCGGTGGTCTCTTCGCTAGTTGCTTCGGTGGTCTCGCCGCTTGTCGTACCCGCTGCAGTCGTCTCTTCAGTGGTCGTTGCTTGGGTGGTCATGTCGGTCTCCTCTCCTGATCCTTTGTTGCAAGCAGCGAATGAAAGCAGCATCGCTGCAGATAGGATGAAAATAAGTAGTTTTTTCATATTTTTCCCTTTCAAATAATCTTTTATATACAGAGCTTATTGCTTCAGCGTCATTTCGCCGTACGACGGCAGAGGCCAGATCTTTGAAGGTACTATTCCCTCCATTTCGTCGACGACTCGTCTGAGTTCGGTCATAAGCGGTATGACCGTCTCTTTATAAGCCATAGCAGACTCGGCATAGTGCTTTTTATGTGTGCGCTCACGGTCTGCCGTCATTGCCGCCGTTTTCAGCTTTTCTGCAAGATCGTACGCTCTTGCATTAAGATCTGACAGCTTACGAATTATTGTTTTTTCAAGAACTGCTCCGTTGCCCGTCTCAAGGATCTTCATTTTGTTCTTGGCAATTTCAGCAAGTTCACCTACGTATTCCTCGACTGCGGGGATTATCTTCTTGTTGGCGATATCGACCATAGTCTTTGCCTCGATGTCTATGACCTTGGAGTAGTTTTCGAAATATATTTCTTCTCTTGCGCGAAGCTCGACCTCACTCATTACACCGAACTCTGTAAAGAGCTTGACGTTCTTCTCTGCCGTGAGGCACGAGAAGGAATCTACGCTTGTCTTCATATTAAGAAGTCCGCGGCGTTCTGCTTCTTCGGGCCAAGCCGACGAATATCCGTTGCCGTTGAAGATTATTTTGTGATGCGCTTTGAAGGTCTCCTTTATCAGCGTTCTTGCCGCGCTCTCGATATCCTTCGCACCATCAAGCTTGTCTGCAAAGTCCTTGAAGGATTTTGCGACCGCAGTATTTATCACGATATTGGACATCGCGATGTTCTGCGAAGAGCCTACCATTCTGAACTCGAACTTATTGCCCGTAAACGCGAATGGGGAGGTTCTGTTTCGATCGGTCGAGTCGTAACGGAAGGTGGGGACGCTTGGAACTCCGAGGTCCATAGTCTTCTTGCCCTTGCTCAAATAGTCGGTATCTCCCACAATGGCATCGATAAGCTCCTCGAGCTCGTCGCCAAGGAAGATTGAAACGATGGCAGGGGGCGCTTCATTGGCTCCGAGTCGGTGGTCGTTGCCCGGCGTTGCGACTGACAGTCTGAGCAGATCCTGATAGTCGTCAACTGCCGCAATAACCGCCGCCAAGAAAAGTAAGAACTGCGTATTAGCCGAGGGGTTTTTGCCCGCTGACAAAAGATTTTTGCCCGTATCGGTGCCAATAGACCAGTTGTTGTGCTTGCCCGAGCCGTTTATTCCCGCGTAGGGCTTTTCATGAAGCAAGGCAACGAGCCCGTGACGCTCCGCGACCGTTTTCATAGTCTCCATGATTATGAGGTTCTGGTCGACGGCTACGTTGGTATTGGCAAATATCGGTGCAAGCTCGTGCTGCGAGGGCGCGACCTCGTTGTGCTTGGTCTTGGAGTTGATGCCAAGCTTCCAGAGCTCTCGGTCAAGATCCTCCATATACGCGCTGATCTTGGTCTTAAGATGTCCGTAGTAATGGTCCTCGAGCTGCTGACCCTTGGGCGCGGGCGCACCGAAAAGGGTCCTGCCCGTATAGAGCAGATCGTCTCGTTTATCGTAATATTCCTTGTTGATAAGGAAATATTCCTGCTCTGCGCCGACCGAAGTATTGACTCTCGTTGCGGTCGTATCGCCAAAAAGCGCAAGTATTCGCAAAGCCTGCTCACTTATAGCGTCCATAGAGCGCAGAAGCGGGGTTTTGGTATCGAGCGCGTCTCCCGTATAGGAGCAGAAGACCGTAGGAATATAAAGCGTTCCGTCCTTTATAAAGGCGTACGACGAGGGATCCCACGCGGTGTATCCTCTCGCGTTACAGGTCTCGCGCAAGCCACCCGACGGGAAGGACGACGCGTCCGATTCTCCCTTTATCAGCTCCTTGCCCGAAAATTCCATAACGACCTTATCTCCGCCGATGGGGGAGATGAATGAGTCGTGCTTTTCTGCGGTAACGCTGGTCAGCGGCTGGAACCAATGGGTATAATGAGTAGCTCCCTTTTCGGTCGCCCAATCCTTCATAGCGTTCGCTACGACGTTGGCGATCGAAACGTCTATCATTTTTCCTGTTTTGATCGTTTCGGTAAGAGATTTGTATACGTCCTTGGGCAATCTCTGACGCATAACAGCATCGTTGAACACCATACAGCCGTATATTTCGGGAATGTTTGTCATTTTATCTCTCCTTAAGAGTATAATTACAGTAATTATATACCTATATAATGATTTTGTCAAGAAAAAGTTGATGCCAAACGGCTTATTGACAAAAAAAGCAGGAGACCGTGCAGGTCTCCCGCAAAAAGAACGCAAAAAATCATCCTACAACGACAACGGACACCGAAATATCGTCTCTTTCTCTGCCGGGAGCAAGATTTTTGACCGCCTCGTTCAGAATCTCGTCGCGAAGTCGCTCGGAGAGTTCCTCACCAACCGAAACCGTCCTTTTCCCCTTCGACATATAGCTGCAAAGATATTCGACGAGCCAAGTACAATCCTCGCTGTCGGGGCAGCAGCCATCACTCATCATAATTATGATGTCTCCCGCCTTGGTATCAAACTTGGTTATTCTGGCATCGGCATTTTTAATGATACCCATAGGCATAGTCCGTGAGCTGATCTTGTAAACCGTGCCTTCTCTCGCTATATAGGTCGGCGCCGCGCCGCTTTTGACAAAAGCCGCAGTGCCGCTCATCAGATCGAGCTCGAGCAAATCGACCGTCGCCGAGCATTCCCTGCCGCAGCCCATATTCTCGGATCTTATTACGTTGTTGAGCATTCGAAGCGTTATGTCCGCACGGTTGCCTGCCGAGAGCATCTTCTGCATGAACATTGAGCATACTCCCGACGTAAACGCCGCCTCGGGCCCGCTTCCCATTCCGTCGCTTACGAGCGAGTAAAAATACGAGTTGTCGGTAACGAACGCATCGGTCATATCGCCGCAGGTCTCGTCCTCGCTCTCCTCGAGAGGATCGATAAGCGGCTCGTCGGGGTCGTTTGACGTCCATTTTCTGCCCGAGCGAGAAAGTCTGCCGTGTGCACATATCGCCTTAACCGTTGGTCTGGAGTGCAACAGCATCACCGCGCCGTCGCGCCCGACCTCGATCACGGGGTCGGAAAGGTCCGCACCAACAATCGCGCTGATTTTTTGGCAGAGCTCCGCCGCCTTCTCCGCGCTGAGCTTGTCCGAGTTCGAAATTCCCTTTGCCACGACGTGCTTGCACCTTTTTCCGTATACGACCACGCCTCCCACGCGAAGCCCCTCGGAATAAATATACTCAAAGACCTTTTTTCCTGCGTCGAGGTCGCACTCGTATTCCTCGGAGTCGCTACCCAGCGCATCCTTGAGAATGGCGGTTATGTCGTCGTAATTATCGGCAAAAAAGCTTGCCTTTCCACCGTTTATGATCCTTTGCGTCGCTTCTGAAACTTCGCTGTTTACCTCGTCGAGCAGGCGTTTGTGCCCTATGCACTCCGATACGAATTTTTCTGTCAGATCACTTGCTTCTACAGTTCCTTTTGTATGTAAAGCCGAGGTTACCCGTCTGACCGATTCGAGCGTATTCGAATAGTCCGCTCCCCAGCACCTTTCCCGATTTCTGCAGCCCTCGCAGACTCTCTCGAACGCAGTATCGGTTATTTGTCTTATGCCGAGGACATCGGGGCGGCGAAAGCGGTCACTCAACTTGTAAAATGTCTCGGAAAGAGACGAAAAGGTCGCCTCGAGGGTTGATAAGCGGTCCTTTACCGCGGCATTTTTCGTCTTTTCCGTGACCGCCTCGGCAAAATACAATCCTCCTGCAACCTCGGCGCGAGCGTAAGGCGCGTTCATCATCTCGCGATACTTGTCGACGAGCATGTAGATCGGGATCGCCAAAAGCATTGGCGGCAGCACTTTTACAAGCCCCTGCTCTCCGCCGATATAGTAGCACCAGACCACGACAAGTCCACAGACTGCCGCTATGCCTGCGTTGCGCTTGACCGCCGAAACGATACAGAAAAGCGCTGCAGAGAGCACCAGCAGGATCATATAAAGCGGATCAAACGCCAAGCCGCACAAGAGTGCCGCACCCAATCCGAAAAAAATGCCCCTTTGTGATGCAATACAGAGCGTCAGAAGCATCGCGAGAAACGGTGTCATCGGCATTCCGAGCACGGTCTTTTCCGCAGACGTAAGAACCACCAAGAACACAATCGCGCCCATTGAAACGCAAGAATACCACTCTTTTTTATATCTTTCCTCTCCAAGCACTCCGCCGAAAAGAAGCGTGGCGACGGGCGGCAGAAAGATCAAGATCAGCATTCCGCACAGACTGTAAAATGAGAAATCATCGCGCAGAACTAAAAACACGCCGCCTATCGCGCCGCCAAGCGCCGAGCACAGCATCTTTACGTGTAAATCCTCTGAAAAAAGGCTGCCGAATCCTTTTTCCTCCTCGGATCCGTCTTGTTCGTCCCCTTTGGCGCCATATTTTATTATCTGCTTGTTATGATCTTCTTTGCGACCGATCGTTTCGGCAAAGACCATCGGCAAAAGCATCGATAACATTCTTATCAGTAGAACAGCGACGCAAATATATCCGTATACCGCCGGCATCCCGCCGATCACCGCAGCTAAAAGCCCAACCGCAACTGCAGGCAAATGCTTTTTCGACGAGCAGGCGAATGCTATCGCAAGCGGATACGTGCCAAAGAAAAGCTTTGATCCACCAATCAGATAGGTCGTGGCGGCGGTCAGAAAAAATGAGACCAAAGTATGTAAACGCTTCCTCACTTCTATTTCGTCCTTCTTCGTCAGTCGTTCGCGCAGTTCAGCG
>JAZSGD010000264.1:0-2710 GCA_045532555.1 Eubacteriales bacterium
TCCGGTTGCGGCGATATCGCTATGGACGAGGAGAACAAGAAGTTCACTCTCAACGGTAAGACCTACGTTGAAGGCGATTACATCTCCATCAACGGTTCTACCGGTGCTATCTACGACGGTATCATTCCTACCGTTGACGCAGAAATTTCCGGCAACTTCGGTACTATCATGGGTTGGGCTGACAAGTTCAGAACTCTCAAGGTAAGAACCAACGCTGATACTCCCGCAGACGCACGCAAGGCTCGCGAGCTTGGCGCTGAGGGTATCGGTCTTTGCCGTACCGAGCACATGTTCTTCGAGGCAGACAGAATCGCTGCTTTCCGTGAGATGATCTGTGCTGACACCGCTGCTGAGCGCGAAGTTGCTCTTGAAAAGATCCTTCCCTATCAGCAGTCCGACTTCGAGAAGCTCTACGAGGCACTCGAGGGCACTCCCGTATGTATCAGATTCCTTGATCCCCCTCTCCACGAGTTCGTTCCCACCACCGAGGAGGACATCGCTCTTCTCGCTAAGGCACAGAACAAGTCCGTTGAAGAGATCAAGGCTATCATCTCCTCTCTCCACGAGTTCAACCCCATGATGGGTCACCGTGGATGCCGTCTTGCAGTTACCTACCCCGAGATCGCAGCAATGCAGACCAAGGCAGTTATCCGCGCGGCTATCAACACCCAGAAGGCTCACGCTGACTGGAACGTTGTTCCCGAGATCATGATTCCTCTCGTTGGCGACGTTAAGGAGCTCAAGTACGTTAAGAGCGTTGTAGTTGCTACTGCTGACGCAGAGATCGCAGCTGCAGGAGTTGAGCTCAAGTATGAAGTTGGTACTATGATCGAGATCCCCAGAGCTTGTCTCACCGCTGATGAGATCGCACAGAACGCAGACTTCTTCTGCTTCGGTACTAACGACCTCACTCAGATGACCTACGGCTTCTCTCGTGACGACGCAGGCAAGTTCCTCGAGGCTTACTACGATGCAAAGATCTTCGAGAACGATCCCTTTGCTAAGCTCGACACCACCGGTGTTGGTAAGCTCATGAGCATGGCTATCCAGCTCGGCCGTCCCGCAAACAAGAACCTCCACGTAGGTATCTGCGGTGAGCACGGTGGTGACCCCACAAGCGTTGAGTTCTGCCACCAGATCGGCCTTGACTACGTATCTTGCTCTCCCTTCAGAGTACCGATCGCAAGACTCGCAGCAGCTCAGGCAGCTCTTAGATAATTAACAAATTTTCTTTGAGAAATAAATAAAAAAACAGCCCAAGTGAGGAGTTTTCCCCGCTTGGGTTGTTTTTTGTTGTTTTCTATATATTTTATATGCTCTTACACAGCTCGGCGCAGATCTTCTCGAATTTCTGCCAATCCATCGCCTTGCCGTAGATGTCCTCCAAGAGAAAATGATATATTTTCGCCTTTGAAAGCGCGTGGAGCGCGCCGTCAAGTGAGCTTTGCGCCAAGCGGTCGGTGTAGCGAAGCTCGCTGCGAATATCACGGAGCCTCTCGGCGTCAACAAAGCGCTTGGGATTGATCAGCACCACCTCGCGCCCGTCCGAAGCCTCGTCCGCGCCACTCCTTTCGCCGACGGGCGCACCCTCAATGCGCGCACCGCGCAAAGCACCGTACTTCTCCTGCGCATCGGCAAGAGTGACGAATGCTACCATCTCGCCCTCGATAAATATACCGTCCACCCGTGCGGGACAAATCGGGTCAAATGACACGCGCGCGGATACTCCGCGAGAATGCAATGCAGCGAGAAGCTCGGTCAGGAATATCTTGCCAAGCCCGTGAAAATCGCTTATAACATAAAGCTTTTTTGCGTTTTGCTCAAAAGTGTCAAGCCGTACTCTGCCGCCCATTGAAACCGAATCGAGAATGGCGGGCGAATATTCAAGATCTCCGCACGGAAGCTCGCGCACAAGCCTTGCGACCGCCCCGCGCAGCTTTTGTGTCTCAAGCGCCTCGTAAAGAAAGCCCTCGCTCACCGCCCGTAGATTTCCCACCGAACGCAGATAGGTGTATGCGCTTTTGTACTCTGCGCTCTTGCGCTCGGACAGTGCAACGATCTCGTTTTTCTGCTTGCGCAGCAGCTCCACGTCCCAGCATTCTCCGAGATTGATTATCTGCTCTCGCGCGCCCGGAAATTTCGGCTCGCTGACGTGGGGCGGCGTGCCGTCAAGAATACCGACCGTACCGTTTGCGCCCCGAATAAGTATTCCGTCAAGCGAGGACGGGTCGGACGAGCAATAATAGTACTCGCATTCCTCGCCTCTGCCCTCGCAAACCGCCGCGACGCGTTTCATAAGCGAGCTTTTGCCCGTACCCGGCCCGCCCTTGATCACGTAGACGAAGTCGGCGCGCGAGAAGACCTCGCCGTAGTAATTTTTGAATCCCTCTGCCGAATTTGACGCGGCAAAATATCTGTGTATCATCGCATGATCCCCCGAAAAGTCGTTCCTTATATTCTATGCGCAGTTTTGGCAAAAAGGACACACCCGATCTGCAAAAACAAATCAAAAGGCATATTTTGGTTTTTCGGTGACTTCATGGCGTTGTCTTTGAAAAGTTTTCGCTCAAGCCTTTTTCAAAAGGCTTGGCTGAGCCGCCGAGCGCGGCGGTCGCCCTCCGCAGAGGGCGAAACTCCTTATCGTTCGAAAGCGCCACGGAGGGGGAATGCCAATCCGCAAGGATTGGCAGGGGGAACCACACAAGTGGGG
>JAZSGD010000165.1:0-5682 GCA_045532555.1 Eubacteriales bacterium
CAAAATAAAGTGTAATATCAATGTGTGCATCCTCTCCCGAAAGATTGAGCACGCAGATCGCCTCGTGACTGACGAGGTTTCCTTTTTCAGTATTGCTCATATAGCCGTCGGCTATCATCCAGACCTTTTTTCCGTACATAACATAATTCCTTTCAGCATCGCCGCTATAGCGGCTTTTTCTGCTTTAAGTATATCATTTTTGCAGGTCAGTGTCAAGACGAAAGGTAAAATTATCCCCAAAAACGAGAATTATTTGCCAAATGCTATCGCCGCGGTATAAAGACCGTAATTCTTTTCTCCTATATCTATCTTTGCCCAATCCTCAAGCGAACCCGAATAATTTATCTGCTTGAGATTCTCGCAGCCGTAAAATGCCATATCGCAAATAGTGTTTACCGTGGTCGGTATCTCTAAGCTTGCCGAGCTGCTTGCGGGAGGATAACAGATGAGCATAGAGCCGTCGTAGGTGAACAAAACCCCTCCTACATCCATAAACGCTTGGTTGCTGTCGTCGACCGCAAGATAAACGAGCTGGGAGCAGTTTGCAAATGCAAGCTCTCCGATAGATGAGACCGTAGAGGGTATTTCTACGGCTCTGATAAAGGAGTTGCCGTAAAAAGCCTTTTCGGATATGGCGATGACTATGTATCCTTCGGGGCTCTTTTCGGGAATTGTCAGATAAGAATCGGTATAGCTGCCAATGCCGACTACTGCACAGGTTCCGTTGCCGAAGCTTTCATATTCGAGCGACGGCACAGGCTCGCCGGTCTCCTCCATAACGGTCGTTTCTTCTATAGTGGTGATCTCTGACGTATTTTCAATCGTGGTAGTCTGCTCGAAGCTTTCTTCGGTGGTCTGCTCCGAGGTCTCCGATGGAGAAAGGTGCTCTGACCCATCAAGTGTGCCGATCTGCGTGTCGTCGTCCGAGCCGCTTTGCTTTGCCTGGGCTCTTTTTGCTACCGTGGCGGATATAGCTGCGCTCGCAGTCACTGCGACGACGAACGCAAGGACTATCAGCGCCCAAAAAACTCTTTTTTTCATAAATAATACTTCCTTTGTTTTTATTTTTGTCGGCAAGCGCCGACCTTTTACGGTGTCTGCAAACCCTGAAAAAATTATATCAAGGCATATTCCACTTGTCAATTAAAATCGTGCGACACAAAGCCTGATTGTTCGAGCGAAATCAAGGAGTTGAATGGTCGATCACCCTTTTTTTGACCGAACTCGTCAACAAAAAACTTTCGACCTTTTTTGCGCGAGGAGAACAAATAATATAAACCAATAATTGAAAAATAAACACAAAATAGACAACACGCCGTAAAAAGCGCTTGTGTGATATTTTTTTCACAAAGTTTGCGCACGAAAACTTGACAAACTATGAAAAAAATGCTATAATGATCACAGAAGATATTGATGCAATTTGCATTGATCCTCGGGGTAAAGCTCACAGCGTACACCCCCGAAATCCACGCACGAAAAGGAGAAACGATTATGAAGAACGTGATTACTATCAGCCGTGAATTCGGAAGCGGAGGAAGAACCATTGGCAAGATGGTCGCTGAGGCTCTCGGATATAAATTTTACGACAGCGAGTTGATAAATGAGGTAGTCAAGGAAAGCGGCATATCTCGTGAATTCGTTGAAAAATACGACGAATACGCAACTCATAAAAACAGTATTCTTTTTTCGATCGCGGTAAATGCGGGCGGCGACGGATATAACGGACTTTCGATAGCCAACCGCGTGCAGATAGCACAGATAAACGTGATCAAGCAGCTCGCAGACGAGGGAAAGTGCGTTATTATAGGCAGGGGAGCAGACTACATTCTTCGCGACCGTGACGATTGCCTCAACGTCTTTATCCGTGCGGATATGGATTTCAAGGCGCACCGCGTGCTCGAGGCATACGGTGAGACCGACGTCAAGATCGAAAAGCGTCTTACCGACAAGGACGCTCGCCGCAGAGTCTTTTACAGATCCTTCTCGATGCGCGAATGGGGAGCTCTTGAAAATTATCATCTCATGCTTGACAGCGGAATGATAGGACTCGAGAACTGTGCCGACATTATCGCCAAGGTTGCAACACTCGATGATCAATGAGCGCAAACGAATAAATATGCAAGAAAAACGAATAAAAATCAAGGCGTCGGAGCAATTCCGACGCCTTGATTACATTATAGTGCATAATTAGATAATACCTATTTTGTAAAATATCCCCAAAAATCAGTAAATTTATAAAAATTGATTGACACGGACTTTTGAGAGTGGTATAATGGAGTTACTTTATTTTTATTTTAGTTAAATAAAGCAAATCTGACTCGCGCGTAGACTCGATCATGAAAAGGGCGCGCGAAAAAGCGAAACGGAGAAAAAGATCATGAAAAAACTGTTAAGCATCGTTTTGGCGGCACTCATGTGTGTATCCTTGGTAGTGCTCGCCTCTTGTGATACGCCCACCAAGGACGACGGCAAGTACCTCGTAGGTATCTGTCAGCTCGTTCCTCATCCCGCGCTCGACGCGGCTACTAAGGGCTTTAAGGACGCTCTTGTTGCAGAGCTCGGCGAGGAGAACGTAGAGTTCCTTGATAAGAACGCAGACAACGAGATCTCTGTTTGTACCACTATCGTAAACACCTTTGTAAACCAAAAGGTCGATCTTATTATGGCTAACGCGACTCCCGCGCTCACTGCGGCTGTTAACGGCACAAGCTCGATCCCGATCCTCGGCACCTCTATCACCGAGTACGGCACCGCTCTCGGAATTGACAACTTCGACGGACTCGTAGGCGGCAACGTTTCGGGAACCAGCGATCTTGCTCCTCTCGATGAGCAGGCTCAGATGATCCTCGACCTTTTCCCCGAGGCAAAGACCGTTGCTATGCTTTATTGCTCGGGCGAGCCTAACTCCGCATATCAGGTAAAGGTGGTCAGAGAATATCTCGAGGCAAAGGGAATCACCGTTATAAATAAGTCCTTCTCGGATCTTAACGACGCCTCTCTCGTTGCGTCTGCAGCTGCTGCAGAGGCAGACGTTATCTACATTCCCACCGATAACACTGCGGCAAACGCTGCTGAGCTTATCGGCGGAGTCGTAGGCGACACTCCTGTAATAGCAGGAGAGCAGGGAATATGCACAGGATGTGGAGTTGCTACTCTCACTATCAACTATTACGATCTTGGCGTTGCAACAGGCAAGATGGCTGCAAAGATACTCAAGGGCGAGGCTGATATCTCTGAAATGAAGATTCAGTACGCTGATAAATTTACAAAGATGTACAACAAGGAGATCTGCGAGCGTCTTGACATGGATATCGAAGCTCTCGAAGCAGCAGGCTACGTTGCTATCGAGATCGAGGAATAATATTGCTCTCGCATCCAATACTAAATAAGAACAATTCTGCCGCTGCCGTGGTTATAATACCGCGGCGGCGTCAGTTGTATGAAAAGGATTTTTAAGATGAACATGATTTTGAATTGGCTTGGCTCTCTGCCGGGCGCGGCTGCTCAGGGACTTGTCTGGGGACTCGCGGCGGTTGGAATTTATATTACCTATAAGATCCTTGATATTGCCGACCTTACTGTTGATGGCTCGATCTGTACGGGCGCGGCAGTCTGTGCGGTGATGGTCACGAACGGAATAAATATATGGATAGCTATGCTTTGTGCGCTCGTAGTAGGAATGGTTGCGGGACTTGTCACGGGATGGCTTCATACCTTCTTTGGCATTCCTGCTATCCTTGCGGGAATTCTGACCCAGCTTATGCTTTGGTCGGTCAATCTTTTGATAATGAACGGACCGCAGGTTCCGCTAATGAGATTTAAGTATGGCGACAAGGTACTCTTCACCTCCGAGGCATCCGACGTTTACAGAGCGATAGTTATTCTTGCGGTATTCATCGCAGTCGTCATAGCCATTCTTTATTGGTTCTTCGGAACCGAGTTCGGCTCGACTCTGCGCGCGACGGGCAATAACCTTGAGATGAGCAGAGCGCAGGGAATCAATACCAATCTTACGAAGGTGTTCGGACTTGCTCTGTCTAACGGAATAGTTGCGCTTGCCGGCGCGCTTCTGGTACAGCAGCAGAGCGGCGCGGAGATCAATATGGGACGAGGCGCGATCGTTACAGGACTTGCGGCTATCATAATCGGTGAGGCGCTCTGCCCGAAGCTTATTACGAACTTCTACCTCAGACTTCTTTGTGTGGTCGGAGGCTCGATAATCTATTGGTTCGTTTTCCAGACCATCGTATTTATCGGTCTGCCCAACGAGCTTCTTAAGATGCTTTCGGCGATCGTTGTTGCTTGCTTCCTCGGTGCGCCCTACGTGAAGAAGATCTATTTCTCGAAAAAGAAGAAAGCGAGAGGTGGCAAACATGCTTGAGATAAAAGATATTTATAAAACCTTCAACGAAGGCACGGTCAACGAGAAAAAGGTGTTCGAGGGACTCAGCCTTACGCTTAAGGAGGGCGATTTTGTGACCGTCATCGGCGGAAACGGCGCGGGAAAATCGACTATGCTGAATATCGTTGCGGGGGCATATCCTGCCGACGACGGGAGCATCACGATCGACGGAGTTGACGTTACAAAGCTTCCCGAGCACAAGCGAGCAAAGTATATAGGAAGAGTGTTTCAGGATCCCAGAATGGGAACCGCCACGGATATGTGGGTCGAGGAAAACATGGCGATCGCGGACAGACGCGGCATGAGACGCGGACTCCGTTGGTCGATCACGGCTAAGGACAGAGAGCGCTACAAGGCGGCTCTTGCCCAGCTTGACCTCGGTCTTGAGGACAGACTCTCCACGAAAATGGGTCTGCTTTCGGGCGGACAGCGCCAGGCAGTCACTCTGCTTATGGCGACTATGAAGAAGCCGAAGCTTCTGCTTCTTGACGAGCATACCGCCGCGCTTGACCCCAAGACTGCGGCAAAGGTTCTTGAAATAACCGATAAGCTCATTGAAGAAAACAATCTCACCGCGCTTATGGTAACCCATAATATGCGAGATGCCATAGCCCACGGAAACCGACTCATTATGATGAACGCGGGTAAAATAATCATCGACGTCAGCGGCGAGGAAAAGAAAAAGCTCACCGTCGAGTCGCTCCTCGCAGCCTTCTCTAAGGCGAGCGGAGCAGAATTCGCAAGCGACCGCGCGTTGTTGAGTTAAGGTGGAAAATTAGGGGGGAGAGAGGGAACCTTTTTGGGAAAAAGGGTCCCTCTCTCCCCCTAAAACCCCCTCTCACCTTCCAAAAACTTTTTGGAAAAGAGGGAAGAGGGGAAGGCGGAGGCAACTGAAAGCCGTGTGGTGATTGGAGAAATAAAGATTAAAGGTCAAGATTCGGGCTTCATAAAGCTTTTGAGCGAGAGCGCAATGATCGGGCCGATGAAAATGCCGCCAAATCCAAGCAGCTTTATTCCAACGTATATTGAAGCGAGCGTTGCCAAGGGGTGTATGCCGAGCGAGTCGCCCACGATCTTCGGCTCGATGAGCTGTCTTATTACCGACACGGCGGCATAAAGGATCAGAAGTCCTATGCCGAGCTTGGAATTTGACACGGCGAAGGAGAACAGCGCCCAAGGGATCAGTATCGTTCCCGTGCCCAATATCGGCAGGATATCAACGATAGCGATAATAACGCTCAAAAGGAGAGCATAGTTGACTCCAAGCAGAGAAAGTCCGA
>JAZSGD010000011.1:0-8401 GCA_045532555.1 Eubacteriales bacterium
GCCGGGGTTGTAGTAACCGATCTCCTCGATGAAACGACCGTCTCTGGGGTAACGGCTGTCAGCAACAACTACACGGTAGAAGGGAGCCTTCTTTGCGCCCATTCTTCTGAGTCTCATTTTTACCATTTTTTTGTCCTCCAATGTTAATATAATAAATTTTTTATTTTCCATTAAAAACCTTGCGGTTTAATAGCGATTTTGGATATTGAATTGCTTTAATGCACCGAAGGTGCAATTCATGAACTTGTTCAATTCATGGCGAAGCCAATTCATGCGGCAATGCCGCAATTCATTTCCGACGGAGTCGGTTAAAAGGGAAATTTCATCTTTCCCATCTGTCTGCGACCCTGCTTGGTCTTGCCCATATCCTGGAACTGCTTCATCATCTTCTTGATCTGATCGTACTGCTTGAGAAGCTTATTGACCTCCTCAACGCTCGTACCGCTACCCTTGGCAACTCTCTGCTTGCGGGATGCGTTGAGCATTTCGGGGCGCTCGCGCTCCTTCTTTGTCATCGACTTGATGATAGCCTCCTGATGTACGAGCATCTTTTCGTCTACCTTCGCGTCCTTGAGCGCACCGGGCTTCATTCCGGGGATCATACCCGCAATCTGATCGAGACCGCCCATATTCTTGAGCTGCTGCATCTGCATAAGGTAGTCGTCGAGAGTGAAGATCGACTGACGGAGTCTTTCCTCCATCTCTGCCGCCTTTTTCTCGTCGAACTGCGCCTGCGCTTTGTCGATAAGGGTCAGCACGTCGCCCATTCCGAGAATACGTCTTGCCATTCTGTCGGGGTGGAAGGGCTCGATCTGATCAAGCTTTTCTCCAACACCGATGAACTTTATCGGCTTGCCCGTGATGTAGCGGACTGAAAGCGCCGCACCGCCTCGGGTATCACCGTCGAGCTTGGTGAGGATAACGCCCGTTATGTCGAGCAGATCGTTAAAGGTTTCCGCCACGTTGACCGATTCCTGACCGATCATTGCGTCGATAGTAAGGAGTATCTCGGTCGGCTGTACTGCCGCCTTGATATCCTGAAGCTCTTTCATAAGGATCTCGTCGATCTGAAGACGACCTGCGGTATCTATAAACACCGTGTCATAGCCCTTTTGATTAGCCAATTTGATTCCTTCGGTTGCGATCTTGACGGGGTCCGTCTTATCGCCCATTTCAAAAACGGGAATGCCGAGCTTTTCTCCGACCACCTGCAGCTGCTTGATAGCGGCGGGACGGTAGATATCGCAGGCAACGAGCAGGGGATTCTTGCCCTGCTTTTTGAGCATACCCGCAAGCTTTCCCGCGTGTGTTGTCTTACCTGCACCCTGAAGACCGACCATCATGATGACCGTGGGGGGCTTTGATGCGACCGTAAGCTTCGAATGAGTCGAGCCCATAAGAGCCGCAAGCTCCTCGTTGACTATTTTGATGACCTGCTGTCCGGGATTGAGCGATTCAAGCACGTCTGCGCCGACCGCACGCTCGGAAACTGTTTTTATAAAGTCGCGAACGACCTTGAAGTTAACGTCGGCCTCAAGCAGAGCGAGCTTGATCTCTCGCATACCCGCTTTTATATCAGCCTCGGTAAGCTTACCCTTGTTTTTGAACTTTTTGAAGGCATTTTCCAGCTTTTCGCTGAGATTTGAAAACATACTCACGTCACAAATACCTCCTAATAAATATTACTTTTGCTGCTTTGCGGCAAAAATACCACTGCGCCTCGCGCAATATCACTTGAGCCATGCTCAAATATAACTCGGCGAAGCCGAATACCACTTTACAGCTTATCCCACGCTCTCGAGCAAAAGACGTATCTCATCCTCGATGGTTTTGGGATCTTCGCCTGCTTCACACATTGTAAGAGCGCGCTCGGCGTGATGCTGTGCGCTTTTGAACTTCCTTGCAAGCCCGAGCTTTTCCTCGTAGAAGAGAAGCTCCTCCTCGGCTTTTTTGATCAGGTCGCGCACACCCTGACGGGAAATGCCCATTTCCTCGGCGATCTCGGAAAGCGACATATCATTATTATAATAGAAGTCAAGCGCGTCTCTGCGTCTTTCGGTCAGCACGTCGCCGTAAAAGTCAAGCAGAAATCCGACGTTCAGATCTTTCTCAAACATTTAGCGCCTCCAACCGATTTTTTGCTGTTTTCACAGGTGTAAAGTAAAACGCTTTACAGATTATAACACCTTTTTATCGATCTGTCAATAGTTTTTTGAAAAAATTTTCAAAAATAATTATTATGTATCCCGACACCGCATCAAATAACCTGAATAACAAGCCAAAAATGCAAGAATATGCAGAATATTTGTATAAAAATGCGGTTATTTATGCAATTTTGTGAATTGTATACAAAAACGCAAAAACCCTTTTGCACAAAAGGATATATTTCGTAGAAAGTGAAAAATAGGGGTTGACAAATGAATTTTTTGGGTGTATAATGATGCAGTAATCAGCATTACGGCAATCCGATAATGCAAATAAAAATTCACATCTTGCAGAAAAGAGGACAAAACCATGAAAAAAATTATCGCACTCGCACTTGTAGTACTTATGGCGCTCAGCACCGTCGCAATGTTTGCATCTTGCGACAAGGGAGAGGACAGCTTATCCGCAGCTTATGACAAAGCAATGGCAGCAATCGATTACGATGCATCCAAATACACCGACACCCTCGTGGTAGCGATCTCCCCCGACTTCGCTCCCATGGAATTCTACGACACCGCAAAGTCCGGCGACGATGCGATTGTTGGTTTTGACGTTATCCTTGCTACCTACGTTGCAAAGGAGCTTGGTATGAAGCTTAAGCTCGACCCTATGTCCTTCGACGCTTGTATGGCAGCAGTTGCTTCGGGCAACGCAGACCTCGCGATCTCGGGCTTCTCCTGGACCGCAGAGCGTGCTGAAACCTTCCTTATTTCCGATTACTACGTAGCAGGTGAGAACGAGACCGAGCAGATCCTCATCACCACCAAGGCAAAGGCTGCAGAGTTCACCGAGGGCAAGACCGATTTCACAGGCCTTAAGATCGGTGCGCAGGGCGGTTCTCTCCAGCAGCTTCTCGTTGAGGAGCAGCTCGTTCCCAAGGGCGCAGAGCTCGAGCTCTTCGCTAACATCAACGACGCGGCAGTAGCACTCTCCACAGGCGATATCGACGCTCTCGCAGTTGCATACGGTAACGGCGAAGCACTTGTAAACGATACCATCGTTCTTTCCGACTACTACTTCGAGGTAGAAGAGAAGTACAAGAACAACGTAATCCTTCTCAACAAGGAAGATGCAGCGCTTCTTGAAAAGGTAAACGCAGCACTTGCAAAGGCAATGGCAGCAGACCTTTACGACACCTGGTACGAGGCTTGCCAGATCTACGCAGAGGTTAAGACTCTCGACGAGCTTGGCTACGACGATGAGGGTAACAAGATTACCGAGTAATTTATAAATTAATAGAGCTGCCGTGCTGTGTTTCGGTTCGGCAGCTCGTATTTTGTGAATATAGAACGGAGTAAAATATGTATTTAATCACAATGTTCGAGGATATGGGTAAGATCTTCGTCAAATACTGGGATCTTTTTTTGATCAAGGGTCTTACCGCAACCATACTCCTCTCGCTCATGACCGTGTTTTTCGGCACGATTTTAGGATCTCTGTTGGCACTCGTCAAGATAAGCAAAATAAAGCCTCTGAAATGGATTGTCAATGCCATAGTTGAGGTGGTCCGTGGCACACCTATGCTGCTTCAGCTTTACATAAGCACGTTCTTGATCCCTGTTATCATACCGGCTATGAACGAGCTTGAAAACAAGAAGCTCATCTGCATATCAATGACCCTTATACTCAATAGCGCGGCATACGTTTCCGAGATCATCCGCTCGGGAATCGAGGCGGTCGACAAGGGACAGACCGAGGCGGCAAGAAGCCTTGGACTTAACGGCACGACCACGATGATACAGATCGTTCTTCCTCAGGCGGTCAAGAACATTCTTCCCGCGCTTGGTAATGAATTCATTACCGTCATCAAGGAGACCTCGCTTGCATCTACGTTCTACGTTGGCGAGCTTATGACACAGTATCACGTTATCGTTGGAAAGACCCACAATTCGCTCCCGATACTTATGATAATCGGTATCATTTATTTCGTGCTGAATTTCGTGCTTTCCAAGCTTCTCGGCGTATTCGAAAGGAGAATGAAGGCGCATGCTTGACGTAAAAAACATATATAAAAATTTCGGCGACCTCAAGGTTCTTGAAGGTGTTTCCACGCAGATAGCGGAGGGAGAGGTGGTCGCTATTATCGGAGCCTCGGGCTCGGGCAAGTCTACGCTTCTGCGCTGCATGAACCTGCTTGAAACTCCCACCTTCGGCGAGGTCTGGATGGACGGTAAGCTCCTGACTCCCGTAGACCCCTATCTGCACCCCGAGGTAATTATGGCATCCAATACCTACAAAAAGCTCATCGAGGCAGGTATGAGCTCGGAGGATGCAATCGCAAAGATCAAATCCGAGGACCTCATCAATGAGAAGTTTTCGACGGCGGAGGGTAAGGAGTACCGTGCCGCGCTTAAAAAGATCTATGACGAAAATCACATAGACATAAATCTTGCCCGTCAGGATATGGGAATGGTATTCCAGCAGTTCAATCTTTTCAATAACAAGAGCGTCCTTGAAAACGTAACGCTTGCACCCATGAAGACCCGCGCAAAGCAGATGATCAAGGATGGAAAGAGCAAAAAAGAGGTAAAGGAATACTTCGACGGCAAGGCTATGGCTCTGCTTAACCGCATAGGACTTGAAGACAAGGCAAACGCATATCCCTCTACGCTTTCGGGCGGACAGAAGCAGAGAATTGCGATCGTCCGCGCGCTTGCGATGGAGCCGAAGGTAATGCTTTTCGACGAGCCGACGAGCGCACTCGATCCCGAGATGGTCGGAGAGGTTCTTGACGTTATGAAAGGACTTGCGAAAGAGGGAATGACGATGATCTGCGTAACTCACGAGATGGGCTTTGCCCGCGAGGTTGCCGATCGAGTCCTCTTTATGCACGACGGAGTTATCGCGGAGAGTGGAACTCCCGACGAGATATTCAACAATCCCAAGCATCCGAAGCTTCAGCAATTCCTCAGCTGTGTGCTTAAATAACGAATAAAGTGAATATTGCGCCGATTTGCGCCGGGTATATCACTTATTAACAGCATAAAAGAGAGAGTTTTACGGAATTTTGTCGCCGTATTACTCTCTCTTCTGTTTTTAGTCGATTTCATATTTGCTGCGCCAATTCAACGGATAACACCCTATCAAGATGGGGTGGTTTTTGTCGCTTTCGGTTTAATAAAAATTCACTTTAAAAATCCGAAAAACACCTCCTTTTCTGTTGACTTTTGATAATAGCGGTGGTATAATAATACGTGGTGTAATAATACTGTATTTATTAGTTTTATATAATCTGCTCGGAGAAACAACAAAAAATGACGGTTTTCATCAATAAAAAGCTAAAATTTAATATACCCGGAGAAAAGGACAAGGTGATAAAATTCACGTGCGTGCTCATAACGGTACTGCTCGCGATTTCTGTCATTCTTGCTATTTTTTGTGCCGTGCTGTTTTTTCAGACCAAGCGCGTGACCATCGAAGCGGGACAAGCTCTGAGTGCCGCCGATATCGCGAATAACGAAGCCGCGGTGTTTGGCGACGATTTTGATCCCGACTGCGTCAACCACATAGGAGTCTATCACTTTACGGTGCTTTCAAAGGGCAAGGAGATCGACGTAAGACTCACGGTCAAGGATACGAAAGCCCCTAAGGTCACGGTCAAGGACGTCTGCACGGCGGTTGGCGGCTCTATCCCCGATCCCGTGGAGTTCATAGACACGGTGTACGAGCCCGACTCATATACGGGTGAATACGTCAAGAAATTCCCCGAAATAAAGGCGATGGGAACTTACTCTGCAAAGGTAAGATTTACCGACGCTTCGGGCAACAAGACCGAGGTGTTTGACGTCAATATGACGCTTGTAGTTGATACCGAAGCCCCCGAGCTCGAGGTCAAGTCCGAGATCATCGCGTACGTCGGAGAGGCTGTTTCCTACAAGCAGAATATCACCGTCAAGGACAACTGCACGGGCGAGATAACCCTCACGGTAGACGACAGCGAGGTCGATCTTTCGGAGGCGGGAGAGTACACCGCATACGTCTACGCGACTGACGCGGTCGGTAACCGAAGTGATAAGGTAAAGGTCACAGTTCACGTTTACTCGGAGGAGATCACGCAGGCAGCGCTTAACGAAAAGATCGCCGCCGCGGCGGACGATATCGGCATCACCGAATCGATGACGGCAGAGCAGAAGTGCCGCGCGATCTACGAATATGTCTACGGCAGGATCTCCTACGTTTCCACATCTGACAAGACGAACTGGCAGAGAGCTGCATACGAGGCGCTTTTCGTCTCGGGAAGCGGTGATTGCTATAGCTATTTTGCGGCGGCAAAGGCACTGCTCGAATACTACGGAATTGAAAATCTCGACGTTCAGAGAACGGCGGGATATACCACAGATACGCACTATTGGAGTCTTGTCAATATCGGTACCGAGGAAAACCCCCGTTGGTATCACTTCGACTGCACTCATCTGCGCTCGGAATATAACCACTCGGGCTGTCTGCTTACCGATAAGCAGGTCGATGCCTATAATAAGGTACGAAAGTATTTCCGCCTTTATGACAAGAGCGCATACCCTGCAGTTTCCAAAGAGATCATAACCTCGACCCCGGAGCTTGAAAAATTCTATTGATTAAGGATACCGCGTGAAAGTTATTTCCATCTAATAGTGAGTTGTATTTTTTCACGCACAAATTTTGCCTTTGCGGCAAAATTCATCGATTACTATTTGTTCCGCCGTTGGCGGCGGAATGGAGGTTAATATGTATCAGACAAATATTCTCGAATATCTTGAAAATACCGCGCCGAAATATCCCGACAAGGTCGCGTTTTCGGACGGAATTGACAATATCACCTTCGGCGAGCTTCAGAGCAGATCAAAGAGCGTCGGCAGCTTTCTTTTATCAAAGGGATACAGACGCGAGAGCGTGGTCGTGCTTATGAACAAGCATCCCGACACGATCGCGGCATTTATGGGTATTATTTACGCGGGCTGCTTTTACGTCTGCCTTGACTCCGAGATGCCGCCGCGGCGCATCGAGATGATATTTGAAAGCCTCAAGCCAAGGGCGGTAATTTACGATAAAAAGAATGCAAGAAATCTCGCGAAGCTGCCCGATAGCGCAGAGAAATATCTCTACGACGATATCTGTGAGACCTTGATCGATCAGATCGCACTCGGCGAGGTAAGAGCAAGACAACTCGATACCGACCCGGTATACGTCGTTTTCACCTCGGGCTCTACGGGAGTTCCGAAGGGAGTTGCGGCGGCTCATCGCTCGGTCATTGATTATACCGAAACGCTCTGCGAGGCAGTGCAGTTCGACCACGACACCGTGTACGCCAATCAGACCCCTCTGTATTTCGATGCTCCGCTTAAGGAAATAATGCCGACGCTCAAGCTCGGCGCGACGACCTATTTCGTCCCCAAGCAGCTATTTATGTTTCCGACGAAGCTCTGTGACTATCTCAACGAGCATAGGATCAACACGGTCTGCTGGGTAGTATCGGCACTCGTGATGATATCTTCGCTCGGCGCGCTCGAGAGCAATCCTCCGAAATATCTCACCAAGATCTGCTTTGGCAGTGAGGTCTTTCCGATAAAGGAATATAAGCGCTGGAGGGAAGCATTCCCCGAGGCGACCTTCTTCAATCTCTACGGTCCGACCGAGGCGACGGGTATGTCGTGCTATTGGAGAGCTGACCGCGCTCTTGCCGAGGGCGAGCCGATCCCGATCGGAAAGCCGTTCAGAAACACCGAGATAATGCTTATCGGCGAGGACGGCAGGGAGGTTAAGACGGGCGATGCGGGCGAGATCTACATCCGCGGCACCTGTGTAACTCTTGGATATTACAGAAATAAGGAAAAGACCGACGAGGCGTTCGTCCAGAATCCGCTTTGCGACGCGTATCCCGAGATAGTTTACCGCACGGGCGACCTCGCAAGATATAACGAGCACGGCGAGCTTGTCTTTATGACTCGCAAGGACTCGCAGATCAAGCACATGGGACACCGCATCGAGCTTGGCGAGATCGAAGCCGCGGCACTTTCTTTTGAAAAAATACTGCAGGCTTGCTGCGTCTATAACGACGAGCAGAAAAAGATCGTTCTGTTCTACACGGGCGAGGCGACCGATATTTAGAGGATACATTAAACAATGACCCTAATGCTTCAAATTATTTTGCACAAACTATTCTCTCCCGTAACCAAGCACGAGACGAAGCGCTTGAGGTGCTAAAGAGCGTTGCTACAAG
>JAZSGD010000325.1:0-1754 GCA_045532555.1 Eubacteriales bacterium
TAGTCGTATCCTCGGTCTCGCCCGAACGATGAGACAGGATATAAGAATACCCTGCGGATGCAGCTATATTGGTCACACCGATGACCTCGGACAAGCTTCCTACCTGATTGGGCTTTACTAAGATCGCGTTTGCCGCGCCGACCTCTATGCCTTTCTTCAGTCTTGAGGGTGAAGTCACAAATAGGTCGTCACCGACAAGCATTACGCGCTCACCGAGTCTTTCAGTGATGACGCGCCAGCCGTCAAAATCACGCTGATCGAGGGGGTCCTCGATAGAAATTATCGGATATTTTGATATAAGCCCTTCATAATAATCTATCAGCTCTTCTCTGCTCATTTCTTTATTACGCTTGGGGAGCTTATAAGTTTTAGTGTTCTCGTCATACCATTCGCTTGACGCTACATCGAGAGCAAGCTTAACTTTATCGGTGTCATACCCTGCCGACTTTATCGCCGCACAGAGATATTCAAGCGCTTGCTCGTCGGAATCAAGGCTTGGAGCAAATCCACCCTCGTCGCCCACGGCGGTGGAAAGTTTTTTATCCTTCAATATTTTCCCCAAAGCGTGATAGATCTCGCTTCCCATTCGCAAGGCATCGGCAAACGAGGGTGCACCCGTTGGAACTATCATAAACTCTTGTATCTCGACGTTATTGGACGCGTGCGCGCCTCCGTTAAGAACGTTCATCATCGGGATCGGCAGTCTTGACGCTCTCGCGCCTCCTATCCAGCGAAAAAGCGGTACTCCGTAAGCGTTGGCGCAGGCTCTTGCCGCCGCAAGCGACACCGCCAAGATTGCATTAGCGCCAAGCTTGGATTTATTGTCCGTCCCATCGAGCTCGATCATCAGGCGGTCGATCGTGGATTGCTCGGACGCATACACTCCCACAAGCTCGGGCGAGATCAAGCGACAGATATTGTTCACCGCCTCGAGCACTCCCTTGCCTCCATACCTACGGTTATCTTGATCTCTTTTCTCACAAGCCTCATATATTCCCGTTGACGCTCCCGAAGGAACGCTTGCAACTCCTATAGTTCCGTCGGACAAGACAACGGTAGCTTCAACTGTCGGGTTGCCTCGGGAGTCAAGTATCTCCCTTCCCGTACACTTGACGATTTGCGGTTTTATCATAATTTATATCCAACCTTTCCTTATTTCTATATTAGTATTATTTTGCCGTTCGAAATAAATTATGCGAAAAAAGAAAACGTCCCCGTTCTTAATTTTTGAAACGGAGACATTTTCGTTTTAAATATTCATTGTTTTTATAAATTCGCTCTTGATCTCAGCCGCAAACTCTACCGAGCCAAAGCAGAAGATCAGTTTTTCGCTCTCGCCAAGCCCTACAAGCACTTTTGCAGCTTCCTTCGACGTTTTGCACCCGATCACGTTATCCGTGGGCAGATCTACCTGTGCTTCGCATCCCACGAGCACGACGTTATTCAAATTCCTGCCCGAGAATGCGGAAAACAAGCTCGACAGGCTTGTTTTGCCATCGGGAGATACTACTATCGAAAAGCTTTCGGGTGCTCCCCAGAGCTCGTCTGCGGTCTTGAGCATCGGGATCAATTCTTCCCTAATCCTTGCCGAATCGGTCACTATTATGGGTGATGCGGAGATCATCTCGAAGCATCTCGTATCTAAGGCAGATGAAAGTCCGTTGAAAATGCCACTCCACGGCATTTTGACTCCTCCGCGACGCAATGCAAGAGAAGCCTCAACGACGGTCATGGCGCAATCTCGCAAAATATGC
>JAZSGD010000293.1:0-1760 GCA_045532555.1 Eubacteriales bacterium
CGCATATGTTTTGAGTACAAATAATATGCCTGTCAGTGACCGCTACCCGCTTCCCCGAAGGCAAACAGAAAGGGGCTGAGTCAAAAGCTTTATCGAAAGCGAATGGCTCAGCCCTTGGCTATGCAAATTTTATAAGTTTAAGCTCAAACAAAAGGAAAAGCCCCGAAAAAGGGCAAAAAAGAGAACGACAAAAAGAGGATCCCGAAATCCTTGTTTTTTAAGTCAATATACAAATACGAAGAATTGGTCTAAGACACGTTCAAAGGGAACAAATCGAGGCCAATTCTTCCTTTTTTCGTGCGGTTGCAGAGCTTTTCAATGTTAAAAGCAAAGGCGAGAAGGAAAAACTGGGTCTCAATATTCCGCTTGCCTCTTGTCAGGAAACGACGAAAACCGTAGTCCTCTTTGAGAACACCGAAAACACCCTCGACTTGGATGGATCGGTTTCTCCGCAGAAGGATCCCCTCATCATTCGTCAGTGCTTCCAGTACCTTGGGACGAAATTCGTTCAGCACCTGATTGACCCGAACCGTTCTGTACCCTTTTTGTGACCTGTGACATTTATTTTTGTGAGGACATCTGCCGCACTTATCGTTACTGTAATACCGGGTAGCGACGACATACCCGTTTTCGGTGGCTTTCTTGCTCTCTCGCCGGAACTTCAGCTTTCGTCCGTCGAGACAGGTGTACTCGTCCTTTTTGGGATCGTATGCCATGTTCTCAACTGAATACGGGTCGGTCTTGTACTTTCTCGTCTTACTGATCTCATAATTCTGAGGCTTGATATAGCATTCCTGTCCGTTTTCTTGGAGGTATAGGTAGTTCTCGCTGCTCTCGTAGCCCGCGTCGGCTATGATCCTTTCAAACTTTCTGTGGGTATGACTTTGGATCCGATTCAAAAACGGAATCAGCGTGTTCACGTCGGTTCTGTTTGCAAACGAACCAACTCCAACGATATACTCACTCTCCACTCCGATCTGGATATTGTAGCCCGGCTTGAGCTGACCGTTGCGCATATAGTCCTCCTTCATGTGCATGAAGGTTGCGTCTACGTCGGTCTTGGAATAGCTGTTCCGGCTTCCAAACTTACCCAAATGAGAAGCATATTCAGCTTTCTTATTCAAAAAGGCTTCCAGCGTCTCGATATCCCGTTGCAGTTGGGTCTTATGATTTCCCTTACCCACGGCAAATACCAGATTCAGCCACTGCGCCTGTCTGACCAGTGCGTCATGGCATTCTTCAATGGTAACGTCTTGGGTAAAACCATATCGCTCTGCTATGACAGGCAGAATCGACTCGATTTTCTTATCCAGCTTTATGAGATTCTTCTCGACTGCCTTTTTCCACACGAAGGTATACTTGTTGGCGTATGCTTCGATCTTGGTTCCGTCCACAAACAGATTACGGTACTTTACTTCGCCCATTTCGTAAAGCTTAGCTACAAATTGATAAAAAAGATCTTCGATTACCTCTGCCAGATGTCCTCGCATGAATCTTGATATGGTGGAATCGCTCGGCGCGGGCTCTCCGTCCAGCAGCCACATGAACCGAATGTCCGTTTTGCACGCACGCTCGATCTCTCTGGACGAGAACAACTTGTTCATGAAGGCGAATACCAATATCTCGAACAGGGTGACCGGATTGACTTTTCGCCACAGCCGCACATACGTTTTATACAGCTCCGTATAGTCTAATCCCTCGCAGATCTCGGCTACCTTGAACACAAAATCATCTTCCGGAATACAAATCCCTAAATTTAA
>JAZSGD010000134.1:0-2412 GCA_045532555.1 Eubacteriales bacterium
GGGGGGAATGGCACAAAGAGTCGCATTTGCACGCTTTCTTGCCTTTGCCGAGTCGACCGATGCAGAGCTGCTCCTACTTGACGAGCCCTTCTCGGCTCTCGACAAGGAGACTGCGACAAAAATGCTTGAATTATTGATCGAGTTTTCGGTCGGTAAAACACTTGTGCTCGTCACACACGACGAGGGCGATATTGCCTTTGCCGACAATGTAATCGGGCTATCAAGCAATATCGCAAAATAACACCTAACGGCTACTCCATACCGCCACCCTATCCACTCCCCTTTTATTAAAAGTTTTTGGAGTGGGAGGGGGTCAAGGGGGAGGGCGAACCCTTTTTCTCAAAAAGGTTCGCCCTCCCCCTGAATATTATCATCCAATCATCACAGCCAAAGCGCACCAGCCGTTATCCTCGGCGCGCTCGACTATTTTAAAGCCATGCTGTTCGAAGCAATCTACAACGTCATCGCAACGCTCTGCGATGATGCCCGATGCGAGCAGGACGGTCTTATCGCTCATAAAGGGAGCGACGTCGGGTGTCATACGGATAATGATATCCGCGACTATATTAGCGCAGATGATATCGTAGCCGCCGACTTGATTTTCTGCCTGACGGAGCAGATCGCTCTGCGAGCAAGTTATCTTGTCTTCAAGTCCACTTTCGCGAATGTTCTCGTTAGCAACGCGCACCGACATGGGATCTATATCGTAAGCGCGGCACTTATCTGCTCCGAGCTTCGCTCCGCAGATCGCCAGAATTCCGCTTCCCGTTCCGACGTCAAGCAGGCTGTCGCCCTCTTTTACGTACTTTTGAAGCAGAGATATGATAAGCCTTGTAGTCTCGTGCGTTCCCGTGCCGAATGCCATGCCCGGATCCATTGTAACGATGATCTCGCCGTCCTTCGCCTCGTAATGCTCCCACGCGGGCACGATGACGATCTTTCCGACCTTAAAGGGCTTATAAAATTCCTTCCAGGAGTTTGCCCAGTCCTCCTCGCACAGTCCTATGACCTCTATCTCGGCATCGGTGAGGCTTGCGGACGCAAGTCTTTCGCGCAAAAATGCCATATCGTCGGCAATATTCGCGTCCTTCGGTACGAAGTAGGACACCGAGGCGTGCGATTTGTCGGCGTTCAGTATCTTTTCGTCGATAAGGTCGCCGTAGCAGGTCTTAAGGTCAATGTCGCTCAGGTCGTCGATAAGCAAATTGGTATTGATCATGCTCATCAGACTCGTCAGCTCGTCAAGTCGCTCGGTCTTTACGGTGACCTTGATCTGCAGCCATTCAGTGACCTCGCCGAAGTCTCCGCAGACGTAATCTTTATCAATATTATCAGTCATTATTTTTTGTCCTTCTTAAAAAAGCTTTTTTTCTTCTGATAGTTGTTCTCTCCGCATTCCTTTGCAAAGGCTCTCAAAAGCTCCTTTTGCTTTTCGCTCAGCCCCTTCGGAACCTCTACGTTGACACGGAATATTAGGTCTCCGCGGCGGTTGGAGTTTATCATCGGAACTCCCCTTTGCTTGAGTGTAAAGGTGGTTCCCGTCTGCGTTCCCTCGGGAATGGTGAACTTCTCCATACCCTCAAGTGTGGGGACATCTATCTCCGCACCGAGAGTTGCCTCCGAGATAGTTATCGGAATCTCGCAATACAGCGTATAGCCGTCACGTTTGAAGGTAGTGCTTGGACGAACGCTGACCATAACGAAAACGTCACCCGTAGCTCCACCGTTTTTGCCGTCGTTACCCGCACCGCGTATGATAAGTCCCTTTCCGTGATCTATTCCTGCGGGAATATCCACGGTCAGCTTCTTGCTCACGCGCTCAAAGCCCGTGCCGCGACACTTCTGACAAGGAGTTTTGATATATTTACCCGTGCCGCGACAGGTGTCGCAGGTCGTGGTGGACTGAAACTGCATTCCGCCGATATTCTGCATAACGCGTCTCTGTCCCGTGCCTCGACAGTTCGGACAGGTCTCGCTCTTGCCGTCCGCAGAACCGCTTCCATTACAGGACGAGCACTTGCCGTATCTCTGGAAGCTTACGTCCTTTTTGCAACCGAAGACCGCCTCCTCGAAGCTAATCGTCACGTTCAGCTCGATGTCGTCGCCTTTTTGAGGGCCGTTTCGCCTCTGTCTTGAGCTGCCACCGCCAAAAAAACTACCGAAAATGTCGCCAAGGTCAACGTCAAAGCCGCCGAAGCCTCCAAATCCGCCGCCACCGAAGCCTGCACCGGAAGGATCGAACGCTGCGTGACCGTATTGGTCGTATTTCGCCTTTTTATCAGCATCAGACAACACCTCGTATGCCTCGTTGACCTCCTTGAACTTCGCCTCGGCTTCCTTGTTCCCGGGGTTTACGTCAGGATGATACTTCTTCGCAAGTGATCTGTATGCTTTCTTTATATCGGTGTCGGA
>JAZSGD010000174.1:0-4761 GCA_045532555.1 Eubacteriales bacterium
CCTCACGCCCTTGTTCCGTGCTTTTTTGACATTATAGCATAAAATATCCCCGACAGATTTTGATAATCCGTCGGGGATATTTTCTTGTTTTGTTAAGACTTTTACTTAATATTCAACACATCAAAATAGTATATCGGCAAAGCGCTCCAGCCGTGGCAGAGGCTTCCCGCATTGCTAAATGCCGACGCGCCCTCGATGGTCTCCCAGAAGGTAGTCGCACCGCAGGAAAGCATGTAAGAATACTTTTCTTCGATATCCTTCATAATATAGTCCTTGTAGGACTTATCAACCGAGAGCAAGGCATCGTAAAAGTAGCAATTCATCGAAAGTGAAACGTCGGTCAGAGTCTCTCTTTCTCGAACGATCCTTTCAGCGATCTCGCGTCCTGCCGCGCCCGACAGAACGGCAAGAGAATTGCCTATCACAGAAAATCGACCGTCGATAGAGCTGTTTTTATAAAGTCCGCGCTCATTGTCGAGCAAGACCTCATTCAGCTTTTTTCGCATAAGATGGGCATCCGCAAGAATTTTGCCGCCGATCTCACGGTACATCGAAAGCACGTAAATGAACATCGCGTTAAGGCAAAGATCGTATCTTAAGGTGTTGTCGCGCAAAGCTCCGTCGTTTCCGTCGGTCCACTCGTAAAAATTCCAAGCAGGAGCAGGGAATGCGGGGATAAGACCGTTTTCGTCGATCCTTCCTGCGAATGTCGCCATAATTTCGTCAAGCACGGGCATGACATCGTCAAGAATACTCCCATCACCGCTGAACTTTACATATTCATACACCTGCTGAACAAATGTAAGACTGAAGAAGGGGATCGGAAGCTCCGTGTCGGTCGGAGAGGTTATTTTCAAAATGCCGTTGTGAAGCGATTTTGCAAGCAAAATAATATTATATCTCGCGTACTTATATTCTCCGAACGCGATATATCCGCAAAGCATTTGATTTCGGCTATCAAGCGAATATAACGCCTGCTCGCGCCAAGGACAATCCTCATAGTGCTCGTGCATACAGCACTCAAGCGAGTAAGCGCAGGTGTCGTAAATTCTTTGATGGAGCTCATTTTCAAATCTGCGCTCTATTTTATCAAGCGGATAAACGACGGGGCGCAGACTCGCGTATTTAACCTGCAGAGGTGAGGAATACTCGATTTCAACATATCTGCCCGCAAGCCTTCTCATCGCGCCGAGAAATTTATTTTCTCCCTTTTTCGCGATGAATTCGTAGCTAAAATCACGCGAGCCTATGATTCTCGGCACTCTTCCGCACTCGTCGAGGTGCTCGCCGTAGATCACCGTGAGCTCTTGCTCCGTATCGCTTTCAAGCGCAAGATCAAGAAAGCCCACCGTCTCACGTCCAAGATCGACTAAAATCCGACCGCCAAGGTCACTCACCGTGGCGTTTACGCGGGGCAAAAGTCGGAGATTTTCTATATTTCTCGGGTTTATATTGTAAGTCTTTTGAACCTCTACAGACCTGCAAAGCTCCGCTTTGTTGAGAGCAGTTGCATCGTATTTGTAGCTCGGTCCAAGCTGCATTGTAACAATTTTGCAACGGCCGCTGACATAATTTGGATTGAGCCGCGAGAGTATATCGCAGCTACTCGTCACGATCTCACGCTCGCCTTGTCTTACGTTGAAGATAAGTCCTGCATTCGCCGCGGCATAGACCGAGCTCGGCACACCTATGTGCCACACGGTTATTTTTAGCTCGTTTTTTCCCGTTTTACAGTATTTATCGAGAGAAAACCGATCGTAAAATTTATAATGAGGATAGTCAGCACAAGCGCCGAAGGCACAAAGCTGACCGTTGAGATATGCCTCAAAATTGCCGTCAACCGAGATATTGAGATCAACCCCTGCGATATCTGCAAGCTCAAAGCTGACGTGAAAATCCGCGTACTCGTCGGGATGCGTCGCGTTATTTATCCATATCCATTTACAATTCTTAAAAATGCTCATAATACCCCTTAATATGTCAGTTCAAGCATATCTACGCGTCTAAGAATCTCTTTTTCCGAAAAGGGAACTCGCTTGCCCATAACAAGCTGATAGCTCTCGTGTCCCTTGCCTGCAAGCAGGACGAAATCTCCATCCTCGGATATCTCAAACGCCTTTTCGATGGCTTCCTTTCGGTCGGGAATAAGGTATACGGGCTTGTCCGTGCCCTCAAGTGACGCGTTTATATCGTTTATGACGTCCATTGGATCTTCGTTGTCGGGATTGTCAGAGGTAACGATGATAACGTCAGCTCCTTTTTTGGCGGCGGCACCAAGCTCTGCGCGGCGACCGAAGGTTCTGCCTCCAACGCTTCCAAAAAGGCAGATTATCCGTCTCGGCTCATACTCGCGCAAAGCCCCAAGGACCGCTGAAAGACTTGCGCCGTTGTGCGCATAATCTATCACGAAAAGGGTATCAGGTCGGCTTTCAAGCTCCACGACCTCAAATCGACCGGGAATTGAGAGCTTTGCAAGCTCCGAGATGATAAACTCGGTGGAAATTCCAAGAATACGGCAGACGGCGAACGTTAAAAGACCGTTTTCAACACTGTAAAGCCCGGGAGCAGACATAAATACACTCTCTCCGTGCTCGCAAAGCGGCAGAGAAGAGCCAACACCCGAAAACAGCTCAAACGAAACACCCGGACGGATGCCGTTCATCTCCTTTTTTGCAGATCTAGCGAAAATATCGCAATCCTCGCGCCCCTCTGCCGACACGGTGAGTATATTATCACAGCTCACACCGTCAAGCATATATGCGGTCGCCTCGCAATCGGCATTTACGACTATATTTTTCGCCTCATAATCTGTGAAAAGAAGCTTTTTACAATCTCTGTAGTGCTCGAGGGTCGGATGCTCAACGCCGCCGACATGATCTTGATAAAGATTAGTAAACACACAAGTATCGAATTTGATTCCGTACACCCTTTGTTGCCAGAGCGCCTGCGACGAGACCTCGATAACAACGACCTCCACGCCCTCGTCGCGCATATCGCGCAGTGCTTTTTGAAGATCAAGACAGTCAGGTGTTGTGTTTGCAGTCTCAAAGACCTTGCCGTTGTAATAAATTCCGTTTGTTCCTATGTATCCGACCCTGCGTCCGCTTGCCGAGGCAATATTGTAGACCGAAAGCGCGACCGTGGTCTTTCCTTTCGTGCCGGTTATTCCGATCACGCGAAGCTCGCTTGCAGGGTCGTCATAAAACACGACGGAAAGCTTACGCAAAGCCTCGTTCGAGTCCTTGACGATAATGACCGCCGCGTCGTCGGGCAGGTCAAGCTCGCGCTCGGCAACGAAAAAGCGCGCGCCGTTTTCGTAGGCATGGGGAGCATATTTATGACCGTCGGTCAAAGCCCCGCGCTTACAGAAAAAAAGGCAGGTGGGATCTGCATATCTTGAATTGTGGCAGAGCGAAACGATCTGTCTTGAAAGCATGTTCTGCGGAACAGAATGCGATACGATATCAATATTTTGCAGAATATCTTTTATTTTCATCACTCTTGCTCCTTTCATTTGCTTTTATCTTCAAAAAAATCTTCATATCTGATTGCGAGACACGCACTTTCAACAACGGCAGAGTAATTATTTACAAATCTTTGCGCGTGATCGTCGCATATAATTATCACGGGGCAAAAGTATTCTTCAACAGAGCCAAGATAGGACGTGAGGCTCTCCAAAAGGAACTCGTCCCTCATAGGCTCGACAGTATGGCAGCTAAAAACAGCTCTTTGCCAAAAAGGAAACTTCGATGCAAATAAATGAACTCTCGCACCCGTTTTTTTATAAATTTTTCTCGCGGAAGAAACCGCATCTTTACCGTTTCCAATGATTATCGGAAGCAGATATTCGTGTTCTGAAATATTCATAGTCCACCCGTGATAACGTAGTTACCTTATTATAGCATATTCGGTTGCTTTTGTCATAAAAAATCAAAAAAATTTACACATATTCCAATATTTTACTTGAAACAAACTGTGATATGCTGTATAATGGTTGTAGCAGTATCAAAAGGAGGTCGTCAGATGAAAAGAGAAGCGATATACTCGATTTTTTCAAAAATTCCTACGCTCGAGACCGAGCGCTTTACGTTGCGCAAGCTCTCTATGGACGATACCGACGATATGTACGAATATGCTTGCCGCGCGGACGTGACCGAGTATCTCACCTGGTCACCACATACCGAGAAGTCGTACACCTTTGAATATCTGTCTTATCTCCAAAAAAGATATAAGACAGGAGATTTTTTTGATTGGGCGGTAGTTTGTCACGATACGGGAAAGATGATAGGCACGTGCGGATTTACACGATTTGACTTTAAAAATGATAGCGCCGAAGTCGGATACGTTATCAATCCCGAATTTCACGGACGGGGAATCGCGACCGAGGTATGCGGAAGAGTTATAAGATTTGGCTTTGAAAAGCTCGCACTTAATCGCATAGAGTGCCGCTTCATTCCGCAAAATCTTGCATCTCGCAGAGTTATGGAGAAAAACGGAATGACATTTGAAGGGATCAAGCGCGAGGGTGTGCTTGTAAAAGGAGAACACCGCGACGTCGGAATTTGTTCAATATTGAAATCTGATTTTTTTGAGAAAAAGTAAAATTATACTTGAAATCCGCCCAATTATGTGATATAATTGAGCGTACGCCTCCATAGTTAAATGGATATAATAAGCCCCTCCTAAGGGTTAGTTGTGAGTTCGATTCTCGCTGGGGGTGTGAAAAAGGGGGAACAACACCGCGGGTGGTCCCTTTTGTGT
>JAZSGD010000120.1:0-2017 GCA_045532555.1 Eubacteriales bacterium
TATGTTATCATCGATATTTAGCGCGGGAATTTTTGGAATTGACGGGTATATTGTCACCGTAGAGGCGGACGCGCAGCCGAGACTCCCTAATTTTGAGCTTGTGGGACTGCCTGATATGGCGGTCAAGGAGGCAAAGGAGAGGGTCAGGACGGCGTGTATAAACAGCGGGTTCAGATTTCCCGAAATGTCGTTTATGCTCAATCTTGCGCCTGCTGATCGCAAAAAGGAGGGTTCGGCTTACGACGTGGCGATATTGCTTGGCATTATGAAGTGCGCGGGCATCGTTCGGTCGGATATCGACGTGTCGGACAAGTGCTTTGTGGGCGAGCTTTCGCTCTCGGGTGCTCTGCGCTCGATCCGCGGCGTGCTTTCGATGTGCGTAGCGGCGAGAGATGCGGGATTTCGTGAATTTTTCGTTCCTGCCGACAATGCCGGCGAGGCCGCGGCGGTCGAGGGAATAACGGTATATGCGGTCAAAGATATGAGGCAGCTTGTTGCTCACCTCAACGGAACCGAGCCGATCACTCCCGAGGTCTACGACCGCGGAGGCTTTTGTGATGCGGCGAATACCTACGGAATAGATTTTTCCGACGTTAAGGGTCAGGCGCAGGCAAAGCGCGCGATGGAGATCGCCGCGACAGGCGGACACAATATTTTGCTCATTGGTCCTCCCGGTACGGGTAAGTCGATGTTGGCAAAGCGTCTGCCAACCATCTTGCCTCCGCTTTCGTTTGCCGAGGCGATCGAAACAACAAAGGTTCATTCGGTTGCGGGCACTCTGCCTGACGGCATGTCGCTTTTGTCGGTGCGCCCTTTCCGTTCTCCTCACCATACGATGAGTGCGGTCAGCCTTGTGGGCGGCGGTATCAATCCAATGCCCGGTGAGGTCTCGCTTGCCGACAACGGAGTTTTATTCCTTGACGAGCTTCCCGAGTTTCCAAAGCAAGTTACCGATGCGCTCCGTCAGCCGCTTGAGGACAGAAAGGTGACTATAACCAGAGCCAACGGACGCGTGACCTTCCCGTGCAGCTTTATGCTCGTGGGTGCGATGAACCCTTGCAGATGCGGATATTTCGGTCATCCGACCAGAAAATGCACCTGCAAGAGCGCCGACGTCAAGAGATACATATCGCGCATAAGCGGTCCCATGCTCGACCGAATAGATATACAGATCGAGCTTCCTTCTCTGAGCTACGACGAGATTTCGAGCAATACCGAAATTGGTGAGAGTAGTGCGACGGTCAGGGCGAGAGTCATTGAGGCGCGCAAATTTGCGCAGCAGAGAATGGGAGAGGACGGCTATCTCAACAACGCTTCTCTCGACTCGCGCGGGATCAGAAAATACTGTCAGGCGGACGAGGACGCGATGGAATTGCTCCACTCGGCATACGATTCGATGGGTCTTTCCGCGCGCGGATACGACCGCATTATGAGGGTTGCGAGGACTATTGCAGATCTTGACAGAAGTGAGATCATTCGCGCGGAGCATATTGCCGAGGCGATACAGTTCAGGAGTCTTGACAGAAAATATTGGGGAACCGAAGATTAGCCTTCAAAAAATTCTCGATGCTGCGTTGCTTCTCAAAAGCGGCTCGACTTACGCAAGTAAGCCTTCGCCTTGCTTTTTCCGATGCGCCTTGCCTGGAGAATTTTTTGCGCGGCCACAACGAACGTTGAGGCGCTCGTCGTAGTGATATTTTCGTTACGCGAAAGTGATATGCTGCGCTTAGCGCAGCGTGATAAATTACAAAAAGAGAGGTTTTTTCATTGACGGAATTGTTATGCAGACTGTTCATCAAGGACAGAGAAAATATAAAATCTCCTGCGGTGAGACGAGCGTACGGAACGCTTGCGAGCATTGTGGGAATAATAGTGAACGTCGTTTTGGCGGCAGGGAAGATCACCGTCGGATTTCTGTTCGGCGCGATCTCGCTTGCGGGTGACGGTATAAACAATTTATCCGACGCGGGCTCGCAGATCATATCGCTGATCAGCTTCAAGCTTGCGGCAAAGCCTG
>JAZSGD010000107.1:0-8320 GCA_045532555.1 Eubacteriales bacterium
CGCCTTAAAAACGCTTCATATTTTTGGTCGTCGATAAGGCCGATTTTTCTGCCTGTCGGCATCAGTCGTTCGTCGGCATTATCCTGACGCAAGAGCAGACGGTATTCCGAGCGGGAGGTCATCATTCGGTAGGGGTCGGAGCAGCCCTTTGTCACAAGGTCGTCGACCAAAGTGCCTATATATGAGCCCGCGCGGTCAAGCACGAGCGGTTCGAGTCCCAACACCTTATGTGCCGCGTTAACACCAGCCAAAAGGCCCTGCGCCGCCGCCTCCTCATATCCTGAGGAGCCATTGAACTGTCCCGCACCAAAAAGTCCGTCAAGGTGCTTCATCTCAAGCGTCGGCTTTAGTGCCAACGGGTCGACACAGTCATATTCAATCGCGTATGCGCTACGCATAATTTTTACGTTTTCAAGCCCCTTAACCGAGTGGTAAATCTTCTGCTGCACCTCTTCGGGCAGGGAAGAAGACATACCCTGAAGATACATTTCCTCGGTGTTGAGTCCGCACGGCTCGACAAAAATCTGATGTCTTTCCTTGTCTGCAAAGCGGACGATTTTATCCTCGATGCTTGGGCAATATCTCGGTCCGACGCCGTGAATGTCGCCCGAATATAGCGGGGAACGGTCGAGGTTTTCTAAGATTATTTTCTTGGTTTCCTCGTTTGTATAGGTTATATGGCAGGGAACCTTGTTTTCACCCGCGTCCTCTGTTGAATAGCTGAACGGGACGATGTGCTCATCGCCCTCCTGTATTTCCATTTTTGAAAAATCAATGCTATCGCGCAGCACCCTTGCAGGTGTGCCCGTTTTGAAGCGACGAAGCGGAATGTTAAGCTTATAAAGTGCGCTTGAAAGCTGCGTTGCGGCAAAGGTGCCGTCGGGTCCGCCCTCATAATTCACCTCTCCCACGAAGATTCTGCCGCCGAGGAATGTGCCGGTTGCCAAAATTACGGTTTTACAGACAAATTCTGCGCCGAGCATTGTGACAACGTGCCAACCGTCGTCCTCATAATACAGGTCGACAATCTCGGCCTGTTTAACATCGAGTCCCTTTTGCTTTTCAACCGCGTGCTTCATATATTCACTGTATCTGCGGCGGTCTATCTGGGCGCGCAGGGAATGAACGGCAGGGCCTTTTCCGAGATTGAGCATACGGCTTTGAAGCATATTCTCGTCTGCCGCCTTGCCCATCTCTCCGCCGAGCGCGTCAATTTCTCTGACGAGGTGCCCCTTTGCCGTGCCGCCAATCGACGGGTTGCATGGCATATTTCCCACCCAGTCAAGATTTATTGTAAACATTATTGTGGACACCGAAAGCCGTGCCGCCGCAAGTGCCGCTTCTATTCCCGCGTGACCTGCGCCTATGACAGCAACATCGTAGCATCCGCCGTAATATTTTTTCATAAAAACCCTACTTTCCTACACAAAAACGACTGAAAACTTCTCTTGTAACGGCCTCGGTTACTCTCTCTCCCGTAAGCTCGAGCAGATTTGAAAGCGCCTCGTCCGCACAGATGCCGACGGCATCAAGCGTGAAGCCCGCTTCCTTGGTACGAAGCGCTTCGCAGACATTATCATACGCCCTTTGAGCGCAGTCGCGTTGGCGCTCGTTTATAAGCACAGCGGCATCGGGGTCGAGATTATTCGCGCCCGAACACTCGGTTATGGCATCTATTAGCGCTTGTCGTCCCTCTCCCGTTTTTGCCGAAAGGAAAACCGCCTTGCGCGGCAAAAACTCGTCACACTTCAGCACCGTTTCCTTGTCCGCCTTGTTGATTACAACTATTGCCGTCTTATCTTCTATTAGCTTTAATATTTCTTTATCGTCCCCGTCGAGCGCCTTTGTGCCGTCAAAGACCGCCAAAATCAGCTGCGACTGTGTTGCCTTTTTACACGCTAAATCGACACCGATGGTCTCGACCTCGTCACCCGTTTGATGCACTCCCGCCGTATCGGCAAGGCGAAGAGTCACCTCTCCCACGCGGACAGTTTCTTCAATTATATCCCTTGTTGTTCCCGCCACGCAAGTGACGATGGAGCGCTCGTCCCCCGTCAGCATATTCATAAGCGTGGACTTGCCCACGTTAGGAGCGCCGATTATTGCGGTGCTGATGCCCTCGCGGATGACCTTTCCTGCTGAGAAGTTTGCAAGTAATTTTTTAAGCGCTTCCTTTATTTTAAGAAGCTTGTCCTTAACGTTTTCTGCGTCGGCTTCGGGCAGGTCTTCGTCGGGATAATCGGTGAACACCGCCACCGCCGCCTCGACCGCCAAAAGCTCATTTTTTATTTCTTCAATTTCTCTATACACTCTGCCCGTTTTAGACTCGAGCGCCATTTTGAGTTCTTGCTCGCCCTTTGCGCCGATAAGCGCCATAACGCTTTCGGCCTCCGAGAGCTTCATTTTTCCGTTTTGGAATGCGCGCAGAGTAAATTCTCCCGCCGCCGCGGCATCCGCCCCCGCCGAGAGCGCCGCACGAAGCAGAGCGCGTGTTACATACACGCCGCCATGCACCGACAGCTCGACAACGTCCTCACCCGTGTAGCTTTTTGGTGCCGAAAAAACAAGCGCCACCGCTTCATCAAGCATATTCTCTTTTTCATAAACAGCCCCGAAAAGCGCGGTGTAGCCCTTTGCGTCGGCTATCCTTTTTCCGCTTTTGCTTTTGAATATTTTATCGGCTATTTCGCGGGCACATTCGCCCGAAATACGCACGGTTCCGATTCCGCCCTCGCCGAGCGGTGTGGAAATTGCGGCTATTGTGGTACCCATTTTCTTCACCTCAATAAAGAATGATATCATATTATACTCTTTAATTCAATAAAATTTACATAAATTAACATATTTATTGTTGACTTTTACAAGGGAAAGTGTTAAACTGTCACTATAATTTTTTAAATTTTAGGGGGATTTATTTTGAAACTTAAAAACGAATATTTGCTCCGCGTTTATGACTCTGTTTGTAAGAGAAACGCAGGAGAGCCTGAATTTTTGCAGGCAGTTCTCGAGGTTTTAGAGTCTTTAGAGCCTGTTGTTGAACAGGACCCGCGCCTTGAAAAATGGGGCGTTATGGAAAGAATTGTTGAGCCTGAGCGTATGATTTCCTTCCGTGTTTCCTGGATGGATGACAACGGCACCGTTCAGGTTAACCGCGGTTACCGTGTTCAGTTCAACTCGGCAATCGGACCTTATAAGGGCGGTCTTCGTTTCCATCCGTCCGTTAACTCTTCTGTTATCAAATTCCTCGGATTTGAGCAGACCTTCAAAAACAGTCTTACCGGTCTTCCCATGGGCGGCGGTAAGGGTGGTTCTGACTTTGACCCGAGAGGCCGTTCTGACGCTGAAATTATGCGTTTCTGCCAGAGCTTTATGACCGAACTCTCTAAGCACATCGGTCCCGACACCGACGTTCCCGCAGGTGACATCGGCGTTGGCGCAAGAGAGGTCGGCTTCCTTTACGGACAGTATAAGCGTCTTCGCAACGAGTTCACAGGCGTTCTGACCGGTAAGGGTCAGTCCTTTGGCGGCTCTCTCATCCGTCCTGAAGCTACCGGCTTTGGCGCAGTTTATTATACCGTTGAGATGCTCAAGACCTTCGGCGAGGATATTAAGGGCAAGACCTTTGCTGTTTCGGGCTTCGGTAACGTTGCTTGGGGTACTGTTAAGAAGATTAACGAGCTCGGCGGTAAGGTTGTTACCATTTCAGGTCCCGACGGTTATATCTATGACGAAAACGGCATTGCAACCGACGAGAAGATTGACTTTATGCTTGAGATGCGTTCTTCCGGTCACGACAAGGTTAAGGATTATGCTGACAAATTCGGCGTTCCCTACTTTGAGGGCAAGAGACCCTGGGAGCAGAAGGTTGACATTGTTATGCCCTGCGCTACCCAGAACGAAGTCGGTCTTGAAGATGCTAAAAACATCGTAGCAAACGGCGTTAAGTACTATGTTGAGGTTGCTAATATGCCCACAACCGAAGAGGCCGTTAAGTATCTTAAGGAAAATGGTGTTGTTATCGCTCCGTCAAAGGCTGTTAACGCAGGCGGCGTTGCCGTTTCAGGTCTTGAAATGAGCCAGAACTCCATGAGATATAAGTGGACTGCCGAAGAGGTTGATGCAAAGTTGCATCAGATTATGGCTGACATCTACAAAAACTCCTACGATGCCGCAAAGAAATACGGCATGGAGGGTGACCTTATTGCAGGCGCTAATATCGCAGGCTTTGAAAAGGTTGCCGACGCTATGATGGCTCAGGGCGTTTGCTATTAAACAAGTTTACAAAACAGAACAACGCATCGGTTGATGCGGTGTTTTTTTGCATAGCCTTGTCCGATACTGTCGAAAAATTACTATCTACTCGCAAACGGGTCAAGGGCGTAGCCCTTGTCGTTTAAGGGGGTTATGGTGACAGCGAAGAAATTATAAAACACGTAAAACTTGCCGACAAATTGAAAACGCAGTTTTCACTCTTTGTCGGCGTTTTAATAAAATAAAAAATTCGTCACCTAAGGGGGAAATCGAAATTCCCCCTTAGGCGAATCTTTCCGCCCTTTCTTTTCGCCTACACAAGAAAGGGCGTGCCAGTCGCGGCATGAGCGACAATATAAAAGAATAACATATGGTTTTGGTATATTAACAAAAACACCGCATCGGTTGATGCGGTGTTTTTTTATCTGTCTTCAAGCTTTGTGTATTTTTGCTCTTCCTTAACATTTATATATGCGGGGCGGATTATCTTGCCTGCGTTTTGAATTTCTTCAATTCGGTGGGCGCTCCAGCCCGCTATGCGCGAGATGGCAAACAGCGGTGTGAACAGCTCGTACGGAAGCTCGAGCATTTTATATATGAGTCCCGAATAAAAGTCGACATTCGGGCTGACACCCTTATACATCTTGCGCTTGTCGGCAATGATTTCGGGTGCAAGTCGGGCAACCGTCTTATAAAGCTCATATTCCTCCTCGCGTCCTTTTTCGAGCGAGAGCTGTTTTGCAAAGCTTTTTAATATATCTGCGCGCGGGTCGGAAAGGGAATATATCGCGTGGCCCATTCCGTATATAAGTCCCGCGTTGTCAAAGGCGCGTTTTTCAAGCAGTTTTACGAGATAATCCTTGATTTCACCCTCATCTCTTGTGTTGATGCTCTCCTTCATATCGTCAAACATCCGCACAACCTTGACGTTTGCGCCGCCGTGGCGCGGTCCTTTGAGCGAACCGAGCGCCGCAGAAACCGACGAATACGTGTCGGTTCCCGACGAAGTTACAACGTGGGTGGTAAAGGTTGAGTTGTTTCCTCCGCCGTGCTCTGCGTGTAAAACCAGCGCCAAATCAAGTATCTTGGCTTCAAGGGGCGAATATTCGCCGTCCTCTCTTAAAATATTGAGTATTGTTTCAGCGGTTGAGAGCTCCTTTTTCGGATGATGTATGAAAAGGCTCTTATCCTGATGATAGTGCTGAAAGGAATGATATCCGTAGACCGACAAAAGCGGAAAAACCGATATCAGCTGCATGCTCTGACGCAGAACGTTTGCCACCGATATATCGTCGGGATTGTCGTCATAGGCATAAAGCGCCAACACGCTGCGCGAGAGGATGTTCATCATATCCTTACCGGGCGCCTTCAAAATCATATCACGCACAAAGGATGTGGGCAGACTGCGGTACTCTGAGAGTTCTGTCTTAAACTCCTCAAGCTCTTTTTTGCTCGGAAGATGAGAAAACAGCAAAAGGAAGACCGTCTCCTCAAAGCCGAAGCGGTTTTCGTCAGTGAAGCCCTTGACCAAATCGCGCACGTCAATGCCTCTGTAACAGAGTTTTCCGTGACAGGGCACGGTCTCGCCCTTTTCGTTCTTTTCCTTTGCTTTGACAAGCGAAATTTCGGTAAGTCCCGTCACAACGCCGTTTCCGTTCATATCACGAAGTCCGCGGTTGACCGAATGCTCTTCGTACATGTGCGGTGCGATACAGTTGCCGTCACACGAAACCTTTGCCATTTTTTCAATGTATTTTGTTATATCTGAATAAGATTTTTTCATCGTTTTTTCCTTTCTTTTTTTTGGAAATTCATTGTACCACAAAAGTTGACACAATTCAATTTGTATGTTAAAATTTTTTCATAAAATTTACAATTTTGGTGATAAAATGATTAAACGATTTTTGAGTTATTACAAGCCTCATATGCGGATTTTTACGCTTGATATGTTGGCATCCTTTGCAGTGTCAATGATTGGTATTTTTTATCCGATTGTGACACGCAAAATGTTAAATGACCTGATTCCGAACAAGGAATATGCGCTCATCGTTGCGTTTGGTGTGGGTCTTTTCACCCTTTACTTTGTTCGGATGCTTCTTGATTATTACATTCAGTACAAGGGTCATGTTATGGGCGTTTTAATGCAGGCGCAGATGCGCAGAGAGATGTTCCGCCATCTTCAAACCCTGCCTTTTTCTTTTTATGACAATCACGAAACGGGCAAGATTATGTCCCGTCTTACCAACGATTTGATGCAGATTAGCGAGCTTGCGCACCACGGACCTGAAACCCTCATCATTTCTTCTTTTTCCATCATCGTGTCCTTTGCATATCTTTGCACCATCGACGTTTGGCTGACCTTGATTATTTTTGCCTGCGTGCCATTTCTTATTCTTATTTCTGCCACCCTTAGAAAAAAGATGAATGACGCATTTATGCGAAGCCGTGAATCCACAGCGCGCATCAACGCCTCGCTCGAAAACAGTATTTCGGGCATCCGCGTTACCAAGGCTTTTACAAACTCAAAGACAGAGGAAGAGAAATTTGAGGGCGGAAATCAGGAATTCGTCCGCGCAAGGAATGATGCCTACAGCGCGATGGGAAAATTCCACTCAACAACCACCTTTGTCACCGATGTTTTCAATGTTATAGTGCTTATTGCAGGCGGTCTTTTTATGTATTCGGGCAGAATTAATTTTGCCGATTATTCCGCATTTATTGTCTCAATCAACGTCTTTTTGGCGCCCGTCCGCACCCTTATTGGATTTATTGAACAGTTTCAAGACGGGGCAACGGGATTCATTCGTTTTTGCGAAATTATGGACACCGAAAGTGAAAAGGACAGTGAGAACGCAAGGGAGCTTGATTCTGTTTCGGGTCATATTGAACTTAAAAATATCGTATACGGATACACGGGAGACAAGGACGTTTTGCGTGATGTGAGTCTTGACATCAAAAAGGGAGACACCTTCGCGCTCGTCGGCAAAAGCGGTGGCGGAAAGACCACCATTTGTCACCTTATTCCGCGTTTTTATACATTGACAGACGGCGAGATTTTGATTGACGGAATTAATATAAATGACATCCGTATGCAGTCGCTTCGCAAAAACATCGGCATTGTTCAGCAGGACGTTTATCTTTTCAACGCATCCATTCGCGACAACATTCTTTACGGCGACCCCGATGCCACCGAAGAGGAAATTATTGCGGCGGCAAAGCGCGCCAATATTCACGATTATATAATGACACTGCCTGACGGATATGACACCCAAATCGGTGAACGCGGCGTTCGGCTTTCGGGCGGACAAAAGCAGCGCCTGAGTATTGCGCGTGTCTTTCTAAAAGACCCACCGATTTTAATTTTGGACGAGGCGACAAGCGCTCTTGACAACACAACCGAAATTCTCATTCAGCAATCGCTAAACGAGCTTTGCAAGGGCAGAACCACCATTGTGGTCGCACACAGGCTCTCGACCGTCAAAAACGCCGATAAAATTGCGGTTATTGAGGATGGACAGGTTGCCGAACTTGGCACACACGACGAGCTTTTGTCTCTTAACGGCACCTATGCACACCTTTATTCATTGCAGTTTAGAGAAGAATAAAAAAGGACCGATTTTTCGGTCCTTTTTATTTTTCAAGATTTTCTAATGCTGAGCGAACTGCCGCTATGACAAAGGCAGAAAAAGTGCAATCTTTTCCCGTTATTGCCGACTCTACCTTTTCAATAACATCGTTTGGAAAACGAATGGTTTTATTTGTTGTGGGCGGAATTGACGGAATTTTAAACCTTTCCATAAATATACCTCTCTTTTTTTCGATATTTTATCGTGTTTCTATATTTTTGTCAACAGCGCGCTGAAGAAGGTACTCTGCGCCGTCTTTTTTTCGACTGCTGTTGGCAGTTATCGAAAAAAATAGACGTGCTCGAGACTCCACAGTCCGACACGCTTTGCGTCTCGGCTGCTTCGACGCCCTCCCTTCGGGAGTTCGACAATTTTATCAGAACAAAAAAATACAGAGAACACAAAGTCGTGTTCTCTGTATTTTGGCGCGCTGAAGAAGATTC